>NZ_JBIUHC010000011.1:0-119328 GCF_044627735.1 Cupriavidus sp. CuC1
TCAACACCAGATCCAGCTTCGGTCGTCCCATTGGCATGTTGGCATCTCCCGTTCGTCGATACCAACATCCTACAAAATACAGATCCGTTAACAACGGAACGGGACACTAGAAGTCCAACTGTTCTGCGGCGACGCCAAGCGCAGCGGCGATCTTTCCGCGCGACGCCTTTCGCAGCTTGTCACTGCTCTCTTGCTGTGCGTAGGCCGATTGCGAAATGCCAAGACGGCGGGCCACCTCGGCTTGCGTCAGCCCCAGATGCTCGCGCCAGGCACGGGCAGGCGTCGCACCGTCGACAGTGCGGGTGACAACGTCGTGCGGCACTAGTCCAATCTCGTTCGCGTGGCTGGCTACATACTCACCATACGGGATCACCACAAAGGCGGGCTTCCCGTCCGGCCCATTGATCACTTGGACATTAGTAGGTGCGTTCATCGCGTTTCCTCACTTCCTGAATTTCGACAATCTTGATGCCGCCATCCCAATCGAATAGAACCCGAAAATTGCCGACACGGAGCCTGTAGCCGTAGTCGTGCTTCGTCAGGGCCTTCACGTTCTGGCAATCCGGCATCGCGGCCAGATCGCCTACCGCGTCCACGACAGTCCGTTGATGCTGACGATCCAGCTTGCGGAGTTGCCTGGCTGCTTTCAGGGTCCAGTTAATCGAGTTCATGAGCACATATTATAAGCGAATTATAAGTTTTTAGAGAAGAATATAAGTTTCTCTTGGGCGACGGTTCTCGCATGAGCCAGAAACATCACGCAAGGCAGTTTGCAGACTTCGCCCGTCTGAGGCGTCACTACCTCGAAAACTCCTCAAACACCACCTGCCGCAGCCACTGGTTGGCCGGCTCCCGATTGTTCCTGGCGTGCCAGAGCACGTTGATCACGATATCGGGGATCTTCACCGGGCACGGCGCGGTCTCCAGCCCGAAGGGCTTGAGCGTGCGCGCGGCATAGGCCTCGGGCACCACTGCGATCAGGTCGGTCGTCTGCAGGATATGGCCCACCGCCACGAAGTGCGGCACGTGCAGGCGGACCTGGCGCGGCACGCCGGCGCGCTGGATCACTTCATCCACCATGCTGTGCCCGGTCCCGGCCGCCACGATGGCCACGTGCTCGGCGCTGCTGAACGCCTTGATGCTCATGCCCTCGCGCGCCAGCGGATGGCCCTGGCGGAACAGGCAGACGTAGCGCTGGCGGAACAGCCGCCGCTGGAAGAAGCCGGCCTTGAGGTCCGGCATGAACCCGATCGCCAGGTCGACGCGGCCGCTTTCCATTTCCTCGCGCAAGTTCACAGTATGGTTGCGCACCGTGCTGATGGTCACGCCGGGCGCCACCGTGGATAGCCGCTTCATCAGGTCGGGCAGGAAGTAGATCTCCCCGATATCGGTCATGGCGATGGTGAAGGCGCGCGTGCTGGTGACCGGCTCGAACACGGACTGCGCATTGAGCGTGTTGTGGATGGCGCCAAGCGCGTAGCCGATCGGCTCCGCCAGGTTCTCAGCGAACGGCGTGGGCACCATGCCCTTGGAGGTGCGCAGGAAGAGCTCGTCGCCAAGCAGCTTGCGCAGGCGATTGAGCGCGTTGCTGATGGCCGGCTGTGACGTACCGAGCGCCTCGGCCACGGCGGACACCCGGCGCAGCCGCAGCAATTCATTGAACACGACCAGCAGGTTCAGGTCGATCTCCCGCAACTCCATGTTGCCCCCCTTTATCACTCACAGTGATATGACGTATCACCTTCCTTCTATTTATTAATTCTACCTGCCACGCCAACATACGCCCATCGGCAGACGGATGCCAAGAAGAACACGTTGGAGACACCCCCATGGAAGTATCCATCCACCCACTGGACAGGACGCTGCACGCGCAGGCCGGCGACAACCTGCTGGACGTGCTGCGGGCCAACCAGGTGCCCATCTCGTATAGCTGCATGGCGGGGCGCTGTGGCACCTGCCGCTGCAAGGTCCTGGCCGGCCGCACCCAGGCGAGCGGCCCGGAGGATTCGCGCGCGCCCATGGCCGCCGGCCAGTCGGTGCTGGCGTGCCAGACCACGCTGGTAGAGAGCTGCGCGATCGAAATCCCGGAACTCGACGAAGTCGTGGTGCATCCCGCCAAGATCCTCAAGGGCACCGTGACCGCCCTGGAAGACCTGACCCATGACATCAAGCGGGTCCGTGTAGCGATTCCCAAGCCGCTCGACTTCTCGCCGGGGCAATACGCTACGCTGCAGTTCACGCCGCGCCATATCCGCCCCTACTCGATGGCGGTCGCGCATGGTACCGAGGAGCTCGAGTTCCACATCCGGCTGGTGCCCGAGGGCCGCGTCACGTCCTATGTGGCGTCGGAACTCAAGGTTGGCGATGCCATTCGCGTCAGCGGCCCGCTGGGCACGGCGTACCTGCGGCGCAAGTTCGAAGGGCCGGTGGTCTGCATCGCGGGCGGCACCGGGCTGGCCCCGATCCTGTCGATCCTGCGCGGCATGCTGGACGGCGGCATGCGCAACGAGGTGCACGTCTACTTTGGCGTTCGCACGCATGCCGACCTCTATGGCCTTGAATGGCTGCGCGAGCTGCAGGCGCGCCATGCGGCAATGCATGTGCACGTGGTGGTGGCATCGGCCGGCGACGGCAACGGCTACCGGGGCGGCGTGGTGACCAAGGCGGTCGCCGACGACTGGGCGCATATGCAGGGCTGGCGCGCCTATCTGGCGGGCGCGCCGGTCATGGTCGACGCCGCCTCCATCCTGCTCAGGCAAAGAGGCATGGACCCCGACCACATCCATGCTGACGCCTTCCACGCCAGCGGCGTCTGACACATTGAGCCCCACATCACAAACATCGCGGAGACAAACCATGCGCGAGCAAGCCATCGTATTCAAGCAGAAGGAATGGAAGGACGAAGGCTCCAGCCGGATACCGTTCTGGGCCTATACCGACGACGACATCTACCGGCAGGAGCTGGAGCGTTTCTTCTACTCCGGCCACTGGTGCTACATCGGGCTGGAAGCAGAGATCCCGAACGCCGGCGACTTCAAGCGCACCGCCATCGGCGAGCGCTCCGTCATTGCCAGCCGCGCGGCGGATGGCGAGATCTACGTGGTGGAGAACGTCTGCGCGCATCGCGGCGTACAGTTCTGCCGCGAGCGTTCCGGCAACCGCCGGGACTTCACCTGCCCCTATCACCAGTGGAACTACGACCTCAAGGGCAACCTGGTCGGCGTACCGTTCCGGCGCGGTGTGAAGCTGGACGGCAAGGTCAACGGCGGCATGCCCGCCGATTTCGATCCGAAGGCGCATGGGCTGACCAAGCTCAAGGTGGCGCGCCGCAACGGCGTGATCTTCGCCTCGTTCGACCATGAGGTGCCCGAGCTGGAGGACTATCTCGGCCCGACCATCCTGGCCTACTTCGACCGGGTCTTCGACGGCCGCAAGCTGACCATCCTCGGCTACAGCCGCCAGCACATTCCCGGCAACTGGAAGCTGATGCAGGAGAACATCAAGGACCCGTATCACCCGGGGCTGCTGCACACGTGGTTCGTGACCTTCGGGCTCTGGCGCGCCGACAACAAGTCGGAGCTCAAGATGGACGAGCACTTCCGCCACGCAGCGATGATCTCCACGCGCGGCCAGGGCGGCAAGGGCGAGGTGACCAGCGGCGTGTCCAGCTTCAAGGAACAGATGAGCCTGCACGACGACCGCTTCCTGGATGTCGTGCCCGAAGCCTGGTGGGGCGCGCCCACGGCGGTGATGATGACGCTGTTCCCCAGCGTCATCATCCAGCAGCAGGTCAACTCGGTTTCCACGCGGCATATCCAGCCAACCGGCCATGGCTCGTTCAACTTCGTGTGGACGCACTTCGGCTTCGAGGACGACGACGCCGACATGACCCGGCGCCGCCTGCGCCAGGCCAACCTGTTCGGCCCGGCCGGCTTTGTCTCGGCCGACGACGGCGAGGTGATCGAATTCTCCCAGCAGGGCTTCGAGCAAAAGCCGTTCCACCGCACGGTGGCGGAACTCGGCGGGCGCGAGATCGGCAACACGGACCACATGGTGACCGAGACGCTGATCCGCGGAATGTACAACTACTGGCGCCGCGTGATGGAGGCCTGAGACATGCTCGACTTTGAAACCTACACCCAGGTGCTGGCGCTGTACACGGACTACGCCGCCGCGCTCGACAACAACGAATGGGACAAATGGCCTGGCTTCTTCACCGAGACCTGCGTCTACAAGCTCCAGCCGCGCGAGAACCACGAAGGCGGCTTCCCGCTTGCCACGTTGTCCTTCGAGAGCCGCGGCATGCTCAAGGACCGCATCTACGGCGCCACGGAAACCATCTTCCATGATCCGTACTACCAGCGGCACGTGGTTGGCATCCCGCGCATCCTGAAGGCCGATCCCGAGCGCATCGACGCCGAAGCCAGCTACGCCGTCTTCCGCACCAAGCCGGATGGGCAATCCACCGTGTACAACGTCGGCCGCTACATCGACGTGATCCGGCGCACGGAGGACGGGCTGAAGTTCGAGTCCCGGCTATGCGTGTTCGACAGCGAGATGATCCCCAACTCGATCATCTACCCGATTTGAATGTTGCGTTTTGAGATTTGAGATTTGAGGCAGACCATGTCAAAGCAATGGACCCAGGTGATCCCGCTGGTGGCAATCCCCAAGGACGATGTCGTGGCGGTCAGCGCGCTCGGCAAGGAGATCGCGCTGTATAGCGTGGGCGACGAGATCTATGCCACGGACAACGCTTGCAGCCATGGCAACGCGCGGCTGTGCGACGGCTTCCTGGACGGGCACGAGATCGAGTGCCCGCTGCACCAGGGCAAGTTCGACGTACGCACCGGACGCGCGATGTGCGAGCCGCTGACCAGCGACATCCGGGCGTACAGCGTGAAGGTGGAGAACGGAGAGGTGTTCGTGGCGCTGTAGGCACGACGACGCCGGAGAGCCACACCAGGCACTCCGGCGCAAGAAACCCAACGCCTGCATCAGGACCTTGCCGGCGTCTCCAGCGCGGAGCGCACAACAAACGTCATGATCACCGCGAACACCAGCATGGCGGCCAGGAAGTAGAGCCCCGAGGCCAGCTTGCCCGTCGCATCCTTGATCAGCCCGATCCCGTAGGGGCCAAGGTAGCCGCCCAGGTTGGCCAGCGAGTTGATCGTCGCGATGCCCACGGCGGCGCTGGCGCCGGTCAGGAACTGGCCCGGCAGCGCCCACACCACCGCCTGGATCGAATAGATCGAGAACGCGGTCAGGCAAATGAAGAGGAACTGCAGCGCGGGCGTCTGGACCCAGGCGCTGGCCGCCATCGTGATCGCGCCCATGGCCGACACCACGATGATGTGCCAGTAGCGCTCGCCCTTGCGATCGGAATGGCGCGGCACCAGGTACAGCCCGGCTACCGCGAACAGGTACGGTACCGCCGACAGCAGGCCCGTGGTGGCATCCGTCACGCCAAACTGCTTGATGATGGTGGGCAGCCACAGCGACAAGCCGTAGATGCTGAGCGGGAACGGCAGGAACAGCAAGGCCAGCAGCAGCACGCGCTTGTCCTTGAGCGCGCCAAGCGGGTTACCGTGCGACTTGAGCGCAAACGTGGACTGGTCCGCCGCCAGCTCGCGCTCGATCCAGGCGCGGTCCGCCGGCGCCAGCCAGCGTGCCTGCGATGGAGACTCGGGCAGGATGCGCAGCGTGGGCAGGCAGAGCAGCACCGCGGGCAACCCGCTGAGCACGAACAACGTCTGCCAGTTGGTCAGGCCAAACAGCCCGCTGGTGGACAGCACCCAGCCGGCAATCGGCCCGGTGACGATCAGGGCGATGGGCTGCGCGAGCACCAACAGGCCGATGATGCGGGCGCGATGGCGCATCGGGAACCACTTGGTCAGGAAGTACAGGATGCCGGGATAGAGGCCGGCCTCGGCTGCGCCCAGCAGGAAGCGCAGCACGTAGAAGGTGCCGGCGCTGTTGATCAGGGCCATCGCCATGGTAATGACGCCCCATGTGAACAGGATGCGCGCGAACCAGCGGCGCGCGCCGAAGCGCTCCAGCGCCAGGTTGCTGGGCACCTCGCACAGGAAGTAGCCGATGAAGAACAAACCCGCGCCCAGCCCGTAGGACGCGTCGCTGATGCCTACCGCCGCATTCATGTGGAGCTTGGCAAAGCCAACCACCGAGCGGTCGATATAAGCCACCACGTAGATCAGGGCCAGGAAGGGAATCAGCTTGCGGGTCAGCATGCTGATGATGCGGCTCTCCTCGCTGGCGGCGCTGACTGGCGCATCGCCAGGCAGACCCGGAGCGCCAGGAAGCGGGACTGGCCGGTCCAGGCCGGCCGTGGGGGTGGTGTTCATCTATGTCTCCTCGAATGTTCCTGCATGTTCTTGCTTGTTCTTGCATGTTCTTGTCGGCGGCCGCTGCCGGCATCGCCGGCAGCGGCGCAATCAGTGCGAGTGGCGAGGCACCGCGGCGCCGCGGCAGCCCACCAGGAAGTCCAGGTCGCAGCCCTCGTCCGCCTGCAGCACGTGGTCCACATACAGCCGCCGGTAGCCGCCCTCCCCTGCGGCGCGCGTGTCGACACGCTCGGCCATGCGCCGTGCCAGTTCCCGCTCATCGATGTCCAGGTGCAGCGTGCCGGCCTCGCAATCGAGCTCGATCCAGTCGCCGTCCCGCACGGCGGCCAGCGGGCCGCCGGCCGCGGCCTCGGGCGCCACGTGCAGCACCACGGTGCCGTATGCCGTGCCGCTCATCCGCGCATCCGAGATGCGCACCATGTCCTTGACGCCCTGGCGCAGCAGCTTGGGCGGCAAACCCATGTTGCCGACCTCCGCCATGCCCGGATATCCCTTCGGGCCGCAGTTCTTCAGCACCATCACGGACGATGCGTCGACGTCCAGCGTTTCATCGACGATCCGCTCCTTGTAGTGCTCAAGGTTTTCGAACACCACGGCGCGGCCGCGGTGCTTGAGCAACCCGGGCGTGGCGGCGGAGGGCTTGAGCACCGCGCCGCGCGGTGCCAGGTTGCCGCGCAGCACGCGGATGCCGCCATCCGCTATCAATGGGTTGTCCAGTGGACGGATGACCTCGTCGTTGGTATTGGGCGCGTCCTTCACGTTCTGCCACAGCGTGCGGCCGTTGACGGTCAGCGCGTCCGGGTGCGGCAGCAGGTTTGCCTCGCCCAGCCGGCGCAGCACCGCGGGCAGCCCGCCGGCGTAGTAGAACTCCTCCATCAGGAAGCGGCCCGAGGGCATCAGGTCGACGATGGTGGGCGTGTCGCGGCCAATGCGCGTCCAGTCCTCGAGCTCCAGCGGCACGCCGATGCGCCCGGCGATGGCCTTCAGATGGATGACCGCGTTGGTGGAGCCACCGATCGCCGCATTGGCGCGAATCGCATTCTCGAACGCCGCGCGCGTCAGGATCTTCGACAGGGTCAGCCCTTCCTTGGCCATCTCGACAATGCGGATGCCGGACATATGCGCCAGCACGTAGCGGCGCGAATCCACGGCGGGAATGGCGGCGTTATGCGGCAGCGAAGTGCCCAGCGCTTCCGCCATGCAAGCCATGGTGGAGGCCGTGCCCATCGTGTTGCAGGTGCCGGCCGAGCGCGACATGCCGGCTTCGGCCGAGAGGAACTGATGCACATCGATCTCGCCAGCCTTGAGCGATTCATGCAGCTGCCAGACGGCCGTGCCGGAGCCAATGTTCTTGCCGTCCAGCTTGCCGTTGAGCATCGGCCCGCCCGTCACCACGATGGCCGGCACGTCGCAGCTCGCCGCGCCCATCAGCAGCGCGGGCGTGGTCTTGTCGCAGCCGGTGAGCAGCACCACGGCATCGATCGGGTTGCCGCGGATGGCCTCCTCGACGTCCATGGCCGCCAGGTTGCGCGTGAGCATGGCGGTGGGCCGCAGGTTGGACTCGCCATTGGAGAACACCGGGAATTCCACCGGGAAGCCGCCGGCCTCGTAGACACCCCGCTTGACATGCTCGGCCAGCTTGCGGAAATGCGCGTTGCAGGGCGTGAGCTCCGACCACGTGTTGCAGATGCCGATGATGGGACGGCCATCGAACTCATGATCGGGGATGCCCTGGTTCTTCATCCAGCTTCGGTACATGAAGCCATTCTTGTCGGCGGAGCCGAACCATTGGGCGGAGCGCAGCTTGGACTTGGATTCCGGCATTGGGAGACTTCCTGAATACGGGGACGATGGGACTGGACTGGGACGCGATGATAGCGGCGGCCCATGAAGGGCGCCTTGGCTACCGTGGGACCGGCGCCAAAGCAGGACGCGTCTGGGGGAGGCTGTCTCTCATCTTGCTTGAATTTGTTTTTTGAATATGGCCGGAGTGTACGGCCCGGTTTGATATCCTTCCAATGAAGATTCAGGCCTTACCCATATCACTTCGGATATCAACGTAAACCCTATGTCAACGCCCAGCCCCTGGTATATCCGCGCCCGGCTCAAGACCCGCCAGCTCCTGCTGCTGGTGGCCCTTGCCGACGAGGGCAACATCCACCGCGCCGCCGCCGTTCTCAACATGACGCAGCCGGCCGCGTCCAAGCTGCTGCGCGAGCTGGAGGAGATGCTGGAAGTCCCGCTGTTCGAGCGGCTGCCGCGCGGCATGCGCCCGACCTGGTATGGGGAAGCGATGATCCGGCACGCGCGCGCGGTGCTGGGCAGCCTGGACCAGGCGCAGGAGGAAGTGATGGCGCTCAAGGCCGGGCGGCTGGGCCATGTGGCCGTGGGCGCGATCACTTCGCCCGGCGTGAAGCTGCTGCCGCCGGCCGTTGCGCAGGTCAAGCGGGAGCAGCCCGGGCTGCGCGTGTCGCTGGAGATCGAGAACAGCAACGTGCTGCTGGAACGCCTGGCCCAGGACAAGCTGGACCTGGTGGTGGCACGCCTGTTTGCCGAGCACGACAAGCTGCACCTGCGCTATGAGCCGCTGGCGGGCGAGCCCGTGTGCGCGGCGGCGCGCCTGGGCCATCCGCTGCTGGCGCAGTCCGCGCTGACACTGCGGGATGTGGAAGATGCGGCGTGGATCGTGCCGCCGGCAGGCAGCGTGCTGCGTCAC
The DNA here is from genome assembly GCF_044627735.1 of Cupriavidus sp. CuC1. Lineage (NCBI taxonomy): Bacteria > Pseudomonadati > Pseudomonadota > Betaproteobacteria > Burkholderiales > Burkholderiaceae > Cupriavidus > Cupriavidus sp. CuC1. Next base: position 9,079 of record NZ_JBIUHC010000011.1, read on the forward strand.
CGCTTCGACCTGATGTTCCAGCGCGCCAGCCTGATGCCGCCGACCAACGTCGTGGAAACCGCCGCGCTGCTGTTCCTGACACGCATGCTGGAACAGAGCGACATGCTGGCCGTGCTCACCGACGACGTCGCGCAGTACTACGCGCAACATGGCCTGCTCGCGATCGTGCCGCTGCCGCTGCCCTGTCATATGGACGACTTCGGCATCATCACCCGCACGGATCGATTGCTCTCGCCCGCGGCCATGCTGATGGCGCAAGCGCTACGCACGGCGAGCCACGCGGTGTATGGCGCGGCGCAGGTGCTGGATGCCGGTGCGCCGGCTTAGCAAGCTGGCAACCTGAACCCTAAAATGGCCATGACCGGCATGAGGGACTGGAAACTGGCGTCATGGCACGAGCCGTCCCGCCAGCGCGCCTCACTCCACCGCGATCGACGCGCTCTTGATCAGCGCCTGGCTGCGGCCCAGCTCGTCGCGGATGGTGCGGGCCGTTTCCTCGCCGCTGCCGCCCTTGACGACGAAGCCTTGCGCGGTGAAGAGGTCCTTGGCCTTCGGCGCGGCCAGGGCCTTGGCCATTGCCTGTTGCAGCCGCGCGGTGACGTCCTTGGGCAAGCCGGCTGGCCCGATCAGCGCGATCCACGCGTCGTAGGCATATGCCTTGACGCCGGACTCCGCCAGGGTCGGCACCGCCGGCAGGCTGTCCAGCCGCGCCGGCGTGCTGACCGCCAACGCGCGCAGCTTGCCGGCCTTGATCTGCGGCAACGCGGATGGCGTGGCCAGGAAAGCCGTGTCGATCTGCCCGCCAAGCACATCCGTCATCAGCGTGTTCACGCCCTTATAGGGCACGTGCAGCATATCGATGCCAGCCTTCGACTTGAGCAATTCGCCAGCCAGGTGCAAGACGCTGCCTTTGCCGGAAGAGCCATAAGAAAGGCTGCCCGGATGGGCCCGCGCGGCGGCGATCAGCGCCGCTACGGTCTTGTAGGGCGACCCCGCGCCGACCACCAGCACCAGCGGCGTAGTGCCGATCAGCGCCACCGGCGTGATGTCCTTCACGCTGTCGTAGGGAATATTGGGGTACAGGCCGGGATTGATGGCGTGGTTGGACGAGACCACGCCAAGCGTGTAGCCATCGGCGGCCGCGGACACGAGTTGCCGCGTGCCGGGGATGCCCGCCGCGCCGGGAAGGTTCTCCACGTAGAACGGCTGCCCGAGATCCTGGCCCATGCCCTCGGCCACCACGCGGGCCACCACATCGGCGGTGGAGCCCGGGGAATTCGGCACGATCAGGCGCACGGTCTTGGCCGGATACTTGTCGGCTGCGTGCGCCGCAGCGGCGCCGATGGCCGGTATGGCAAGGGCGGCGGCGGCAAAAAGCCGCCCCGCCGCGCGCATGGCGCGCAAGGGGATGGGGAACATGTCTGTCTCCTGTGGATGGCCGCCGGGATCTGTCGCCCGGCTTTGGATGCCGCGATTGCCCCCGCGCATGCGGGGGCTTGGGTGAACGGCTACGGCGCAGCCAGGGCGGTGGTCTCGCGCAGTTGCCCGAAGGTGCTGATCTGTCCGGCCAGCGCGCTCGCAGCCACGGTGTAGGGGCTGGCCAGCCAGACCTGGCCCGGCCCCGAGCGGCCGGGGAAATTGCGGTTGATGGCGCTGATGGTCACCTGCTCGCTGGCGGTGGAGGCGCCCGGCCCGCAGTTGGCGCACGAGCCGCAGCCCGGCATGACCAGCGTGGCGCCGGCGGCGGCGAAGGTGTCCATATAGCCGCGCGCTTCGCAGTAGTCCTTCACGCCCAGCGTGCCGAACTGCAGGAAGAGCTGGGTGCGGGGCGACACCTTGAGGCCATGATCCAGGCCCCAGCGCAGCACCTCGTGGTAGTAGTCGAAATCCTCGCGCTTGCCGGCCGTACAGGACCCGCCGTAGGCAATGTCCACCGGCACCGGCTGCGCCAGCGTGTTGGCCGCGATGCCGTTGCCGGGGTCGCCGGGACGCGCCACCATGGGCGCGATGGCGGCGGCGTCGATGCGGATCACGTCGCGGTAGGTTGCGCCTGCATCGCTGCGCATCCAGTCCTCGACGATGAAATCCACCCCGCGCCGCGCCTTCAGGAAGGCCACGGTCTTGTCATCCGGCTCGACGATGCCGGTGAAGCCGCCCAGCTCGGCGACCATATTGGTCAGCGTGGCGCGCTCGTCGATCGACAAGGCGCGCACCGTGCTGCCGGCATACTCGAACACCACGCCGATGGCCCCGCCGGAGCGGATCGCATCCATCTGCAGCAGGTAGAGCACGATGTCCTTGGCGGTCACGCCCGGCGCGAGTTCGCCCTCCACCTCCACGCGCAGGGTTTCCGGCACCTTGCAGCGCACGTAGCCCGTGACCCAGCTATTGGCAACATCGGTGGCGCCCGCGCCGAACGCCAGGCAACCCAGCGCGCCCGAATGCGGGGTGTGGGAATCGGTGCCCGCCACTACCTGCCCCGGCAGCGCGTACTGCTCAGCCATCAGCGCGTGGCAGATGCCTTCCGAGCCCGGCACGTCGCCGGGCAGCGCGTTGTGCGAGCGCACGGGGTAGTCATGCGCAAAGCTGCCATGGCCCTGCATCAGGTTGGCCACGCCTCGCAGCAAGCCGTCGCGCACGTGCGGGTAGCTCTGTGCCGCCAGCACCAGGTGGTCCTGGAAGGCAATGATGTGGTCAGGCTCGTGCAACTTCGCCGGCTTGCCGAAGGCGCGGTGCATCAGGTGCGCGCACATGCCGGTGAAATAGTCATGGGAGAAGCGCCAGTCGGCCGCCACGAACACGCCCTGGCCGCGCTCGGCGGATGCCGTGCCGGGAAGCAGATGGCGGGCGATGATTTTTTCCACCAGCGTGCGAGGCGCGGCGTCGCCGGCGCCCGCCGCGCCCAGCGCCCCCTCGCCTGCCGCCGGCCACGTCGCGGCGCGACTATACGCCAGCAAGCCGCCGGCGCGGATCACCTGCTGGGTCAGCGCGTCGCGCCCGGTCAGGAACGCCTCGATGGGGATCGCCTCGCCCGCCAGCACGCGGTCCAGCACGGTGAAATCCGTGGTGGTCAGGATGCCGATGTTGTCGCAGTTCTGCTGGTAGATGCGCTCGAAGCTCTCCGCCACGATCAGGCGGATGCCGGCCGACAGCTCCGCCAGCGGGCTGGACTCGCGCGAGGAACCCTTGCCGTAGCGCTTGCCGGCCACCGTGACGGCGAAGCCGCCGTTGCGGATGGCATCGCGGCCGATCGGCTGCTCGCCCCCCGCCTGGAACCCCACGTAAGGGAATTGCCCCAGTCGCTCATCGTAGGTGAGCATGATGGTAACCGGCGTGATCTCGTCGGTGGAGATGTTGTCGCGCAGCGGGCCGGCCTCGGCAAGGGTCATCGGCTTGCCGTCGAGTTGGGCGCGCACGCAGGCGGGATCTTGCGACAGGTACAGCACGCGGCCGTCAAAGCGGATGGTGGCTTCCATTGCGGGGGGTCTCGTTTTGATGATCCCACTATATGGTTTGGCGCGGCCGGGGCAAAGTGCGCAGTCGGCATGGCAGGCGTCTCGGTTTGCGACGGCTGGCCATTTGCTCACTTTCGCTTCGCTTTGCCCCACTTAGCCGGCCTTGTTCCCGCTCTATGCATCCCGGCAAAGAAAGCCCACCAGGGCCGAGGCGCTCGCCGAGAGATGCTCCCGGGAGTGAAACACCACCACCAATTGCCGCGTCGCCCAGGGGTCCGATAGCGGCCGTGCCACCACGTCGAGCGTATTCAGGTAGAGCTCGCCCACCTGCCGCGGCACGACGGCAATCCCCAGCCCGACATGCACCATACGGCACAAGGCATCCAGGCTCGCCACCCGGATCTTGATCTTGAGCGCCCCACTCAAGCGCGTCGCCTGCTCCGCCAACAGGCGGCTCAACGCACTCTCATCGCGCAACGCCACGAAGGTCTCGCCTAGCAAGTCCGCAAAGCCAACCTGCTGCGCCGACGCCAGTGCATGCCCGCGCGGCACCAGCACGCAAAGCTGGTCCTCCCGGTATGGCAGCGAGACGAATTGCTCCACGCCCTGGATCGCATTGCAGATGCCAAAGTCCGCGCTGCGCTCGCCCACCATGCGCAGCACCTCGGGGCTGTGCTGCTCCTCCAGCTCGATGCCGATATCGGGATACACGCGCCCAAAGGCCGCCAGGTCTTCCGGCAGGAACTGCACGATGGCGCCAAGGTTGCACACCATCCGCACATTGCCGCGCGCGCCGGAGGAAAAGCGCGACAGCTCCGCGCTTAGCGCCTCGATATTGCCGATGATGGCCTGCGCATGCCGCAGCACCGTCTCGCCCACCGGAGTCACCGTGATGCCGCGCGGATGCCGCTCGATCACCGGCAGGCCAATCAGCGTCTCGATCTCCGCAATGCGGCGGCTGACAGCCGACGGCGCAATGAATTCGCGCTCGGCCGCGCGCGCGATGTTTTGTTCCTGGCAGACCGCGACGAACAGGCGCAGCGAGGTCAGGTCAAGTTTTCTGAGCAGGTTGTCCATGGGAGCGATGCTACAACGATTGGAGCGGGCAGGAGGCCGCTTTGGCAATGCGCCAGAACAGGGGGCGCCGGGAGATCGGCCATGGGAGCCGGCCTCCCGGCGTTTGTGCCACGCACAATGGCTCGGCAAGTGGCATGCCCCGGCCGTGATAAGCAGTATTAGAGGTACCCCGTTGCTGGCACGCAGCGGCCGGATGCAGAATCGGTGCACCGGCGTGCACTTCTGCGCCTAGAATAAAAGCTTGCGTTGCCCCACCGTTCACCAGCCCAGTCTTGCGTCGTAATCCGCGCCGGTGCCGCACATCGTGCCCGCGCCCTCTTGCACGGAGACCTCGATTGCCGCTGCCCGTCGTATTCCGGTTCTCCCCGCCTTCCGTCCGGCCGTTCTGGCCGGGCGCAACAGGCCGTCTTTCGCAATCGCAATCGCAATCAAACCCGCACCGGGCTGCGCCACAGCAGCGGCATCAGCGTAATTTCAAGGAAATTCCATGGCTAACTTCAGCCCAACGCGCCGCACTTTCCTGAAGGCCAGCGTCGTGGCCGGGGTGTCGGTGTATATCGCACCGATCGGCGGCAAGGCCTTCGCGGCCCTGTTCGAGGAAAAAATCCTGGCCCCGGTCCAGTGGAACCCCAAGACCGGCGCGCCTAAATTCCGCATCGACGGCATGGCCAAGGTCACCGGCGACAAGGTCTTTGCGCGCGATATCCGCTCGCGCGACATGCCGCACTGGCCCAAGGAACAATCGCACGCCTTCATCCTGCGCACCACCAAGGCGGACCGCAGCTATGCGGGCTTCGACCTGGCGCTGCTGGGAGATGACCTCAAGCCCGACCGCGTGGTCACCGCCGCCGACTTGGCGCGCGATGGCGTGGCCTTTCCCGCCTTCTACGGCGAGGACATGCTGCTGCCGGAAGGCAAGACACCTGCCTATCTCGGCCATGCCGTGGCGATCCTGATCTATCACGACTTCGCCCGCTTCCGCTTTGCCAAGGACAAGCTCAAGTTCCACGACGAGATCATCCGTTACGGCGCCGAGACCGGCCCGCTGGAGCGCGATCCGTGGGGCACCTTCCGCTTTGTGCGGGTGGGCGGCGAGACGCCGTTCGACGACGATGTGTTCTCCAGCCTGAAGAACGCGCCGCTGTTCCCCAGCATGATGCGCAAGCACGAGCCGGTCTGGCCCGATGGCAAGGATCACGGCCAGCTTGGCGAGCAGGGCATGTACTACGCCGGCCAGATCCGCCAGCAACTTGACCAGCCGCCGGCCGACTGGCTGGTGCTGGAGCGCGAGTACAACACGCAGTCCATCGACACCGCCGCGCTGGAGCCGGATAACGCCAACTGCTGGTACGACGCCGAGGCCCAGGCGCTGCACATGGTGGTGCCGACCCAGTCGCCCATCGAAGTCGGCGAAAGCACGGCGGAGATGATGGCCAAGGCCAAGGGCGCGTTCCCCGTCAAGCAGGTGTTCGTCCATCCCTGCTACACCGTGGGCTACGGCTCCAAGGACCACTACAACTTCCCCTTCTACGGGCTGGTGACGGCGCTCTACGCCGACGGCAAGCCGGTGCGCCTGGCCAACGACCGCTTTGAGCAGTTCCAGACCTCGATCAAGCGCCACGCCTTCAAGATGCGCTACCGCATCGCGGTGGACAAGACCACCGGGCTGTTCCAGTCGTTCCAGGGCGATTTCGAGGCCAACGGCGGCGGGCGCGCCAATTTCTCGCCATCGGTGGCGATGGTGGGCGCCACCGCCGCGCAGTCGATCTATTACTTCCCGAAGAACGACCTGACCGCCGTGGCCATCGCCTCGCGCGCCATCGATGCCGGCTCGGCGCGCGGCTACGGCACGCTGCAGAGCATGGCGGCTACCGAGATGATGGTCGACGAGTTCGCCGAGCAATTGAAGCTCGACCCGATCGAATTCCGCCTGAAAAACGCGCTGCGCTCGGGCATGAAGAACACGCAGGGCGCGATCCCTGCCGGCGCGATTCGGGTGGATGAGGTGCTGGAGGCGGCCAAGGTCCATCCGCTGTGGACCAGCCGCGCAAAGCAGAAGGCCGATTTTGAAGCCAGCCATCCGGGCCGGCGCTACGGCGTGGGCTTTGCCTGCGTGCAGAAGGACTTCGGCACCGGCGCCGAGGCATCGTTCGCCAAGGTGGAGATGCGTGCGGACGGCACCATCGCGCTCAATCACTGCGGCGCGGAGATCGGCACCGGCATGTCCACTTCGCAAGCGGTCGCCGTGACCCGCTGGCTGGGCAAGCCAGCCACCGAGGTGCGCGTGGCGGTCACCGACTGGCCCGACCTGCCCGTCACCGCCACCGGCGACCCTTACCTGATGAGCCAGGCCGACCAGGACAAGCTGTCGGCCAACCCGCGCTGGTCGCCCGCGTATGCCTCGCCATCGAGCGCGACCAACTCGGCCTACTACTTCACCCATAGCACCCGTGAAGCGGCCCGCGTGGTCTTCATGCACGGACTGTGGCCGGCGGCCATGGCGATCTGGAGCCAGGGCTTCGGCGGCGGCCAGGCGGCTTCGCTGGTGGTGCGCGTGGAAGACGCGCGTTGGGTCGAAGGCAAGCTCACCGCCGGCGGCCTGCAGGCCCTGCCCTACGAGCTTTTGGCAAAGAAGGCGCACGAGCTTGGCCTGGTCACGGGCGCCACGGTGCACGTGTTCAATCGCTGGCAATGGACAGAGGCCGACTTCGAGGTCAACGGCACGGCTACCCGGCTGCCCGTCGACGGGCTGTCGGTACGCTACGGCGATGGCGCCGACGCCGCGCGCAAGGCCAGCATGACCACCAGCGGCGGCTACCAGGTGCTGGACCGCAAGAAGGTCTACATCGCCCCGACCCAGCGCAACAACGCCACCGTGACCTACTACAGCGCGGTGGGCACGCTGGTGGAGCTGTCCGTACATGAGGCTAGCGGCAAGGTGGAAATCCTCAGCCATCACTCCATCATGGAATGCGGCTCGCAGTTGTCGCCGGAACTGGTCTCCGGGCAGTTGCAGGGCGGCATCGCCATGGGCATCGGCCATGCGCTGCATGAGTTCCTGCCGCTCTACGAGGACGGGCCCGGCAACGGCACCTGGAACTTCAACCGCTATCCGCTGCCGCGCGCCAGCGACGTGGCCGTGTGGTCGCAAACCGGGATGGTATTGCCGCCCGTATCCGAAACCGATCCGCCCAAGGGCATCGCCGAAGTGGTGATGATTCCGGTGGTGGGCGCCATCGTCAACGGCATCGCGCATGCCATCGGCCACCGCTTCACCGCCCTGCCGGTCAGCGCCGAAAAGATTCAGGAGATCCTGGCATGAGCATCGCCACCCAACCGCTTTCCCTCAACATCAACGGCAAGGACGTAGGCCCCATCGATGTGCCGGAAGGCCTGATGATGATCGACTTCCTGCACGAGTACCTGGCGCTCACCGGCTCGCGCCTGGGCTGCGGCCAGGGCATCTGCCACGCCTGTGTGGTGATCCACGACAAGGCCGACGGCAGCAGTGAGGAAGTGCGCGCCTGCATCACCGGCGCGCATTACTTCCAGGGCAAGAAGGTGCGCACGGTGGAAGGCCACGCCAAGCGCAACGACAAGGGCGAGGTGGTGGAGCTGTCGCCGGTGCAGCAGAAGTTCCTGGAGCACTTCAGCTTCCAGTGCGGCTACTGCACGCCCGGCTTCGTCAACGGCGCGACCATCCTGGTGGAGCGCCTGAAGCGCCAGCCGGTGGCCAGAGGCAAGGTGGATGAGACCATTACCGCGGCGCTCAACGACCATATCTGCCGCTGCACTGGCTATGTGCGCTACTTCGAAGCCGTCAAGGACGTGGTGGTCAACACCCCGGGCCTGGTAAAGGAAGACAAGTGATGATGAGCCAGCCCGACTTCCTTCGACACGCGCGCACCACGCTGGCGGCCATGGCCGCGCTGGGCGCAGCCCTGCTGGCCGGCTGCGGCGACCACGCCGCCCCGATCGATACCGCCGCCGACCAGCAGCCCGCCACCAAGCTCTCGCCCGCCGACCAGATCGCGCGCGGGCGCTACCTGGTGCGCGCCGCCGATTGCGCCGCCTGCCATACCAGCGCCCAGGGCGCGCCGTTTGCCGGCGGGGTCGCCCTGGCCTCGCCGTTCGGCACCTTCTACGGCACCAACATCACCCCGGACAAGGACCACGGCATCGGCAAATGGAGCGCCGACGATTTCTACAAGGCGCTGCACGATGGGGCCACGCCGGACAAGCACCTCTACCCGGCCATGCCCTACACCTCGTATCGCGGCCTGTCGCGCGGCGACTCCGATGCGATGTACGCCTACCTGATGCAGGTCAAGCCGGTGGCCGTGGCCAACCGACCGCACGACCTCAGCTTCCCGTACAACATGCGCGTGACCCTGATCGGCTGGAACCTGCTGTTCCTGAAAGACAAGCTGCCCGATGCCTCAGCCGGCCAGACGCCGGCCTGGCAGCGCGGCCGCTACCTGTCCAACGCGCTGGGCCACTGCGCCGAATGCCACACGCCGCGCGCCATGTTCGGCCGCCTGGACGCGGCCAAGCCACTGGCCGGCGCCGCGCTCGGCCGCGTGGCCGCGCCGGACATCACGCCCGCCGGCCTGGCCGCGCGCGGCTGGACGGGCGCCGACCTGCAGAACTTCTTCGCCACCGGCGTGGCGCCGCAGGGCTCGGCTTACGGCGAGATGTTCCCCGTGGTCCATCTCAGCAGCCAGTACCTGAACAAGGCCGACCTCGCCGCGATGTCGACCTACCTGCTGGGCGACCAGCCGCCGCAGCCCCAGCCGCTCAAGCCGGCCAGCGCGGACGCAGCCCAGCTCAAGCCGGGGCGCCAGCACTACCTGGCCGTGTGCGCCGGCTGCCACGGCCGCGAGGGCGAGGGCAAGCCGCATGTGGCGGTGGCGATGCTGGGCAACGCCACCGTGCGCAATGCCGATCCGCACAACCTGATCGTGTCGCTGCTCGACGGCATCGAGGCGCAGAAATTCCCCGGGCTGGAAAGCATGCAGGACATGCCCGGCTTTGCCTCCCGCCTGAGCGACACGGAACTGGCCGCCTTGGCCAACTACCTGCGCGCGAGCTATGGCGGACAGCCCGGCGACGTGAGCGCGGACAAGGTGAAGGCGCTACGCGCGGAAGCGGGCAAGGGGCATTGAGGCAGAGCGCCGGCGCGGTTGTGCCGGTGCCCGGCTCCCGGCGCCCCTATTCGACCCACTCCATCGTGGAAAACGTATCGATGGCGGCCTGCTTGACGGCAGCGACCGCGGGGTCGCGAATGACATCCATGCGCCAGCCAGCCCAGCTCGATGGGGACCGTCGTGTTGCCATCAGAGAGCTGGGACGACTGGCTGGTGTGCCGAGATCCCGAGGCTGCCAGGCGCTGCCAGGACCCCTACTCGGCCGAGCGCATGGAAGGCGGCTCTCCGTAGCGATAGCCCCTCGCCTGCTCGCTAAACCAGCAACGACCGCTTGTTTTCCAGAAACGCCCAATCGTCGGCATCCGGCAGCGGTCCGTCCCCAATCTTCACCACCGGCCACTTCTGCGCCAACTTGTCATTGAGTTCGACGAAGCCGAGCTCTTCCTCTGTCAGGTCATAGTCATTCTTGATGGCATTGACCGGGCACACCAGGGTGCAGATCGTGCAATTCAGGCAGACCGACGGGTCGATCACCATAAAGTTCGGGCCCTGATGGAACGCATGCACGGGGCAGACTTCCGCGCAATCTCCATAGCGGCAGTTGATGCAAGCTTCAGTAACGACGCAAGCCATGGCTACTCCAATGACAAATCCCGGAGCACCGGGCCCCGGGGATAGGACGCCGGCAATTTCAGGAAGTCTTGCGGAAGCCGGCCGTACCAAAGAAGACGTTCGGCTTGCGATAGACCGCGAACAGCAGGCAGCCCTCGTCGGAGCGGGTTTCGTGCAAAGAACCGGGCTGGCGCCAGACGAACTGGCCGGCGCGGCAGATCCCGTCGTGATCGTAGAACGATCCCTCGAGCACATAGCTTTGTTCGATCTCCGGATGCTTGTGGAACGGCAGCACCGCGCCCGGCTCCCACTTGAGGAGCACCGTCATTTCGCCGGCGGCGTCGTTGCGATACAGGACTTTCATCGAGATCTTCTCGAACTGGGAGGGCTCCCATTCGAGGGTGTCTGGATCGACATAGACCGAGCCGCCGGGGGTCGGCTCCAGTTTGCCCTTCAATCGTTCGCTGAAGTGTTGATTCTCAATCACGGCAGTCTCCTCTGGACAATTAAGGTAAGTGCAAGCGCGTAAACACGATGCGCCGCACGGAAACTAATTTATCCCACAGTTTCCCATTGGTCAACCTTTCTTCAGTTTTGCCGATAATGTGTGCACTTAAAGTCTCATTAGTTTCCTTGTTTACCCTACTTTGCTTGAAAATGTTTCCCGAACGGCTACCATGAACACGCAGTCCTCGTGAGACTGCGCCCCCGAAGCCATGACAAGCAGGAAACAAGAGACAGGAGACACCGATGGATGCATACACGAACATGGAGGGCGCTGCGGGCTTGGCCGACACAGCGCACCGATCCAGCAGCAGGGACAGCATGAGCAAGGTGGTGACGGCCAGCGTCATCGGCACCATGGTCGAGTGGTACGACTTCTTGCTCTATGGCACAGCCGCCGCGCTGGTGTTCAACAAGCTGTTCTTTCCGTCGCTAGACCCGTTGATGGGGACCATGGCCGCGCTGGGATCGTTTGCCGTTGGCTTTATCGCGCGCCCCCTGGGCGGTGTCGTATTCGGACACTTCGGCGACAAGGTCGGCCGCAAGACCATGCTGATGACGACGATGTTCCTCATGGGCGGCGGCACGTTCGCCATCGGCTTGCTCCCCACCTACGGCCAGATTGGCATCTGGGCGCCGGTGCTGCTGATCTTGCTGCGCGTGATCCAGGGCATCGGCATCGGCGGGGAGTGGGGCGGCGCGGCGCTGATGGTGATCGAGCATGCGCCGCGAGACAAGCGCGGTTTCTATGGGAGCCTGGTGCAGATGGGATTCCCGCTGGGCATGCTTGCCTCTACCGGCATCTTTGCCTACCTGAGCAGGATGGCCGACACCGACTTCCTGTCGTGGGGCTGGCGCGTCCCGTTCCTGCTGAGCGCCATCCTTGTCTTCCTGGGTTTTTATATCCGCCTGAAGGTCTCGGAGTCCCCGGTCTTTGCCGCGGCGGCGCAAGAGAAGGAGCCGCCGAAGATCCCGCTGTTCGAGGTACTGACCAAGCACCGCCGCAACCTCATCATCAGCATTGGATTGAAAGTCTGCGAAGTTGCCTGGGTTTATATCCTCACGGTGTTCGTCGTCGTGTACGGGACCACAGTACTGAAGATTCCCAAGACGGTCATTTTGGACGGCGTGCTGCTCGGTGCCGCGCTTGAACTGCTGACGATCCCGTTGTTCGGCCATCTGTCGGACCGCTGGGGCAGGCGCCCGCTGTATTTCCTGGGATCCATTTTCACCATCGCGGCGGCCTATCCGCTGTTCATGTGCATCCAGACCGGCAATCCCGTGATCATCGCGCTGGCCGTGGCAATCTGCATGAACCTGGGCCACGGCTCCATGTATGGTCCGCAAGCCGCCCTGCTTCCCGAACTGTTCGGCACCAAGGTACGCTACAGCGGAGCATCGCTGGGGTGCCAGGTGGCGGCAGGCATCGGGGGCGGCCTTGCGCCCATGCTGGCGACCGCCCTGCTGGCCAGGCAAGGACATTTCGTCGGCGTGGCCATCATGATTGCCGTGCTCGGTCTCGTTACGCTGATCGCTACTGCGGCCAGCACTGAAACCTATCGGGACAACCTGTACGAATCCTGACGGATGACTGCTTGCGGTGCCGTCGCCTTCCTGGCACAAGGGCGGCGCAAGCAGTGCCAAAACCGCCTGGGCAACAGACGCCGCGCAACAAGGCTTACAATTCCAACCGGGAAACTTGCCCAAGTTTCCCATTCCCCTACCAGACGGGCGAACGGAACTTGCAAGCCATGACGGCAAAAACCCTCGATAGAACACGTCTCGCATCACGGCAGAAGCAAGCCGCCCAGGATGTGAGCGCGGCGCCGATAGATGATGAAGAAGCCGTATGCCTGCGTCTGCGCACAGCACGCATCGAACACGGCCTTACGCTTGAAGCCCTTGCGGAGCTATCCGGATTCACAAAAGGCTATCTATCCAAGATCGAGAACGGAAAAAAGGCGCCGCCGATTGGTTCGCTTGCACGCATCGCACGCGCCATGGGCATGGAGCTGAGCTATTTCTTTGTCGACGCGGATGCCGCGGACGCGGTCTCGCCCGAAGGTGCCGACGCGCCCGTCTCCGTGGTGCATCATTGGGAGCGCAAACCCGTGTTTCGCGGCGGCAGCGCCTACGGGTACGACTATGTGAGCCTGGCGCACAAGAAGCAGCGCAAGCACATGGATCCCTTCATGTTTACCTTCCCCTCCGAGATCAATCTCGACTTCTTCTTCGAGCACGCGGGAGAGGAATTCGTCTTTCTCCTGTCGGGGAAAGTCGAATTCGAGTTCAAGGTCAAAGGCAAGCTTCAACGCTGCATCCTGGAAGCTGGCGACAGCCTTTACTTCGAGTCCAGCACGCCGCATCGGGGCCGCGCCCTGGAGGGCGATGCACAGGCTGTGGTGGTTGTGATGGAGCCCGCCGAGCCTGACCCCAAGTGATACGCGGTAAAACACCATCCACGCGCGCGAAGGAAATAAGTTGCCCGCAAGGAAACATTGTCATAAGATTGGGAAACAACCCACTCGGAGACAACACCATGCACGTCGCGGTCGTTTTGTATGAACACATTGAACCCATCGAACTCGCTGTCATCGGGACGCTATCGATGGCGAAGCGAGTGACGGACAAGCTCTCATATTTCACCGTCTCAGAGCACGGCGGCATGGTCCGGTTGCAGAACGGCCTGCGCGTTGAAACCGACTACGCGTTCGCCGATGCGCCGGCGGCGGATGTCGTGATCGTGACCGGCGGCCCGGGCTGGCGCGAGCAGGTAGATAACGATGCCATGCTTTCGTTTATCCGCCGGCGTCACGCCAGCGGCGAGCCCGTGGCGAGCGTCTGTACGGGCGCCATGATCCTCGGGGCCTCCGGCTTGCTCGAAGGCAAGACCGCCACGACAAAGTTTCCCGTCACCGGACCCGAGGAATGCCCGGTCACCACCCTTGCCAGACTGTATCCGGAGACGCAAGCCGTCCAGGCGCTGGTGGTCGACGAGGGCGATGTCATTACCGGCGGCGGCGTGACGCTCGGCATTGATCTGACGCTCTACCTCCTTGAGCGGCACCTCGGCTCCGAGGTGGGCTACGAGACAGCCCGCATCATGGAGTACGACGCGGCGCTGGACGCCAACCGGCGGCGCCTGCCGACGCTCAGGCATGCTGCCTGACCCGTTGCTTGCCCCGCGTCGGCCACGAAACGCCGCTGGGCATCCAAAGCTCCCCCGGTGGACGGGCCCAGGCTGTCGCGCAGTAGCAAACACCCGGTGTTGTTGTGTTGGTTCGCACCCGCCAGATCCGGGCCGACGCGCGCTGGGCTTTGACGCCACGCTTCGCGCTCCAAAAATCTCTCTCCAAAGCCCCGCCTAGGTTTGCAGGCGATTCACGATGGCGTGGCCCGCCTTGGCACGCTCCATGCGTTTGTACCTCCCGAGCGCAGCACAGATGCTCAACCCAAACGAACCAAAGTCCCAATCGCTCCCAAGGAGAACTGCCATGACTACCACCCTCGCCATCAAGGACCTGTCCGTCACCGAAGAACTCGACACCCGCGCCATGCGCGCGGTGCGCGGCGGCTTCGTGCCTTTCATGCCCGTCTTCAGCCTGACCAAGATCGACTCGTCCTTCAACGCCTCGCAGTTGATCGGCCAGACGCAGAACGTCGTGAACATGAACGGCAACAACGCCGCCTTCGTGACCGACATCAAGTCCCGTGTCGACTCGACCCAGAACGCCCACAACAACATTTATTGAACGGTCCCGGCACCCGCGCGAGGCGGCCCCGCCGCCTCCGCCGCCTCCGCTGCCAGCCGGTTCCAGCCATTTCCAACCAGTTCCAGTGATCAAGTGAAGTGTAGGAGAACCATCATGTCATCCCTCATCGTGCGCGACCTCGCCCTGAACCAAGACCTCGACAGCAAGTCCCTGGCCGCGGTGCGCGGCGGCAATTCCTGGTTGCAAGGACTGGGCCCGGTGGCCAACGTCAATGTCAACGTCAACCAGAACATCGCCCAGTTGCAGAGCATCAACGTGAACACGCTCAACAACGTCGGCGTGATCGGCTCCGGCTTCGGCCCGCTGAGCATCGACGTCAACCCGTCGCAATGGGCCGCCACCCACGCCAAGGTATGAACTGCAGGCGCCCCCGCCTGGGGTACTTGGGCATAGTGCCCGTCGATGCATGACGCTGTGCAGCCGGTGCTGGCGTATCTGATGGTGTATCCGGACTGGATGACCTGGTTGCGCCCGCTAGTGCAATCAATGAGGCGTTCTGGCTTGCGACAGGGCCGCGCTTTGTTGGACCAATGCCGCCTGCGGTATAGTCCTCGCGTTCAATTTCGCGGAGAGATAGCATGGCTGAGGCAAAGGTGCGGGTGTCGCATATTGCTGTTCCTGGCAACTTGAGTGTCTTGAAACTCAAATCGTATCTCCGGACTGCTGTTGCCGATGCGGCGGACACTGAGAGCGAGGCGAAGATCCTGTTGATCAAGGTGCTGGTCCCCCGTCCGCTCGGCTTGCGTGCCGGGAAAAGCTTTTTGACAAGGTGCTCCAGGGCATTGTTGACAAAGATCCGCGTGTTACCCGCGTCTCGGTTGAGTTCGTCGACGGTGAAGTTACGCCGCAGGCTATTGACGCGAGTATGGTGGGAATCCAAAAGGAGCTGGATGAGTTCGGGCACTTCCTGGATGAACGCTCAGTGGATGTGAGCCGGGATTAACGGTTTCCTCGACCGGCTGACGCTTATCAGCAGGCGGTCTCCGTGGGCGATGTCGACTCGCTCGCCTGCCATCCCGCCTCCACCACGCACAGCGCGGTAGCCAAGGAAATCCGTCTGCGCAACGGCGTGACCGACGGGCTGGTCCGCCTGAGCGCCGGCATTGAGGATGCGACGGACTTGCTGGCGGAGATTGCGCAGGCGCTGGCTTAACGCACCCAAGGCGCATCCGGCTCCGTGCTAACGCCGTAGCGCTCCAGCCCCTTGGCGTGCAGCTCCGGAGAAATCGACCGCAGCGCGGCAATCGCCACGTGGTAGCGGTCGACCTCGAAGAAGCGGCGCAGCGCGGCGCGTGTGTCGCTGCGGCCGAAGCCGTCCGTGCCGAGCGCGGTGAACGGCGCGCTCAGGTAGGAAGCGACGAGCTGCGCATACGCCCGCACGTAGTCGGTGGCGGCAATGACCGGGGTGGCGCCCGGCAGGCAGCGCTGCAAATGGCTTTCCGTCTCGCCGCCGCTGGCGAACAGGCTGGCGCGCTCGCATTCGCGGGCGTCCCTGGCCAGCTCGGAGAAGCTGGTCACGCTCCAGATCTCGGACTTGATATTCCAGTCGCTCGCCAGCAGGTCCGCGGCGGCGATGACTTCGCGCAGGATGGCGCCGGAGCCGAGCAGCCTGACGCTGGTGGCGGCGCCTTCCGGGCCGCGGGTACCGTAAAGGTACATGCCCTTGATCACGTCTTCGTGCGCGTCCTCCCGCAGCGGCGCCTGCACGTAGTTCTCGTTGTTGACCGTCAGGTAGTAGAACTCGTCGCGCTGCTCCTCCAGCATGCTGCGCGCGCCGTGGTGGATGATGACCGCGGCTTCGCTGGCGAAGGCCGGATCGTAGGCGCGGCAGTTCGGCACCGTGGCGGCGATCAGCTGGCTGGTGCCATCCTGGTGCTGCAGGCCTTCGCCGGCAAGCGTGGTGCGCCCGGCGGTGGCGCCGATCAAGAAGCCGCGCGCGCGCTGGTCCGCCGCCGCCCAGATCAGGTCGCCGACGCGCTGGAAGCCGAACATCGAGTAATAGATATAGAACGGCAGCATGGCGACGCCGCTCACGCTGTACGACGTTGCCGCGGCCGTCCACGACGCCAGCGCCCCGGCTTCGGTGATGCCTTCTTCCAGCAACTGCCCTTGCTGGCTCTCCTTGTAGTACAGCATCGAGCCGGCATCTTCCGGCTCATAGAGCTGGCCCACGGGCGAGTAGATGCCGATCTGCCGGAACAGGTTGGCCATGCCGAAGGTGCGCGCCTCGTCGGCCACGATGGGCACCACGCGCGGGCCGATGGCCTTGTCCTTGATCAGGTTGGTAAACAGGCGCACCACGCCGGTGGTGGTGGAGACGGCGCGCTCGTCCGGCTCCATGGCGAAGCGGCCGTACTGCATCAGCTCGGGCATGCGCAGCGCGGGGGCGGTGCGCGCGCGCGCCGGCAGGTAGCCGCCCAGCGCCTGGCGGCGAGCGTGCAGGTAGGTCATCTCCGGGCTTTCGTCGGCCGGCTTGTAGAAGCGCAGCTCCGCCACGGCCTCGTCGTCCAGCGGCAGCGCAAAGCGGTCGCGGAACGCGCGCAGCGCATCGATATCGAGCTTTTTCTGCTGGTGCGCCGTCATGCGGGATTCGCCCGCCTCGCCCATGCCGTAGCCCTTCTTGGTCTTGGCGAGGATCACGGTGGGCTTGCCCTTGTGCGCCTGGGCATCCTGGAATGCGGCGTACAGCTTGCGCAAATCATGCCCGCCCCGGCGCAGCGCATCGATATCCGCGCTGCTCATGCTGGCGACCAGCGCCTTGAGCTCGGGGTCCGTGTTGAAGAAGTGAGCCAGGTTGTAGTCGCCATCCTTGGCGCCGAGATTCTGGTACTCGCCGTCCACCATGGCGGCGAAACGCCGGAGCAGCGCGTGGTTGGTGTCGCGGGCAAACAGCGCATCCCACTCCGAGCCCCAGACCACCTTCACCACATGCCAGCCGGCGCCGCCAAACAGCGCCTCCAGTTCGTGGATCACCTGGCCGTTGCCGCGCACCGGCCCATCGAGCCGCTGCAGGTTGCAATTGATGACGAAGGTAAGGTTGTCGAGCTTCTCACGCGCCGCAAGCGAGAGCGCGGCGAGCGATTCCGGCTCGTCCATCTCGCCATCCCCGAACACGCCCCACACGCGCCGCGCGGCAGTGTCGGCGATGCCGCGATGGCCGAGATAACGCAGGAAGCGGGCCTGGTAGATGGCGCTGATCGGGCCGATGCCCATGGAGCCGGTCGGGAATTGCCAGAAATCCGGCATCAGCCAGGGATGCGGATAGGAGGAGAGGCCACCGCCGCCGGTTTCCTGCCGGTAGCTCGCCAGTTGGGATTCGGACAGCCGTCCTTCGAGGAAGGCGCGTGCATAGACGCCCGGAGCGGAGTGCGGCTGGAAGTAGACCAGGTCGCCCTTGTGCTCGCCATCGTCGGCGCGGAAGAAGTGATTGAAGCCCACCTCGAAGATCTCGGCGGCGGAGGCATAGCTGGCAAGGTGGCCGCCAAGTTCGCCGTAAGCCTTGTTGGCGCGCACCACCATGGCCAGCGCGTTCCAGCGGATGATCGACGTCAGCCGCTGCTCCAGCGCGAGGTCGCCGGGATAGCGCGGCTGCTCGCCCACGCCGATGCTGTTCTGGTAGGCCGAGTACGGATTCGCCCGTTCGCCAAGGCCGAGATGGCTGGCATGCTCGGCGAGGCGTTCCAGCAGGAAGCGCGCACGCGGCGCGCCGCCGGTGCGGAAGACGCCGGCCAGGGCGTCGAGCCATTCGCTGGTTTCTTCGCGATCGGGGTCATGGCCTTCGCCTGAGGCAATCTCGCTGGCGGCTGTTTTTGGCAGGGCACTCATTGCGGTCTCCGTGGGCTTTGTTCTTCTCTTCGTTCTTCTGTATCCGGCGACAGCGTCAAGGATGCCGCGAATCGAGGATTTCATTGTAGGGAGGAGGCCGCGGCAGAAGCTGCCGAAATGGCAGGCGATCCCGGCCGTCGGCAGCGTAGCGTGCTGCGGCTGGGCGGCTGGCAGCGCAACGTGCTGTGGAGACTGGGGGGGGGATGTGTGCGATGTGTATGGCTTGTGGCCCGCTGACGCGGGGGTGTCTCTTTAGGGGGTTTTATTGCTTCTAGCTGCTGGCGCGGCTGGGCGGTGTTGCCGTTTTAGAACGTGTGAGATGTCACTTTTCTTTACTCGTAAAGAAAAGTAACCAAAAGAAAGCGATCCTTGCAGGAGGCTGGCGTGGCGTCATTGGGAATCCCAATGGTTTCGTCGTACGGCCCTGGGTGCTAATGGACTCGTGCCGTTACCAGTTTAGATCACCACGACCCTGCCCATGCCCAGGGTTTCGTGGTGGTCCCCACCGGTAGCCACCACCACGAATTTCAAGCCGTCTGTCGCTCGCGGCGCGGGCGGCCACGAAGTTGCAGGCGTCCCGTTTCCGTCGTGGGCGCGGTGGCACCGAAAAAATAATTCCGAGGAGATTACCACCGCGCCCACCCCACCACGAAACCATCACGGCGTGATATATCGTTGTGCTTTGCACCGGTAACGGCAGATGTGTGAATGGGCTGAGATGCTACTACCGAGCAGCCTCACCACGAAACCAGCGTCATCCGCAGTATCGTGGCCATTCAAACCGGTAACGGCACGAGTTAATTAAAACCCGGGGCCTAACGACGAAACCATTGGGCTACGCAACCCCGACAAGCCAGCCTCCTGCAAGGATCGCTTTCTTTTGGTTACTTTTAAAGAAAAGTGACATCTCACACGTTCTAAATCGGCCAACACCGTACAGCCGCGACAGCAGCTAGAAGCGCTAAAACATCGCCCACTCACGCCATTCTGCATCAGCAGCTAGAAGCATCAAAACCCCGCCCTAAAGACGCGCCTCAGATCAAGGCGCATTCAATCGGCAATGACCAAGGGTTAGCGCGCCAACACGCTGCCGCCTGCAGCTTACTTCGCCGTAGGCATGGCGAACTCGGCACCCTTGCCGATGCTGTCGGGCCAGCGCTGCATCACGGACTTCTGCTTGGTGTAGAAGCGCACGCCTTCCTCGCCATACGCGTGGGTGTCGCCGAACAGGCTGCGCTTCCAGCCGCCAAAGCCGTGCCAGGCCATCGGCACCGGGATGGGCACGTTGATGCCGACCATGCCGACCTGGATGCGCCGAGCGAACTCACGCGCCACGCCGCCGTCGCTGGTGTAGCAGGCCACGCCGTTGCCGAACTCATGGTCGTTGACCAGTTGCACGGCCTCGGCAAAATCCTTTACGCGCACGCAGCCCAGCACCGGGCCGAAGATCTCTTCCTGGTAGATGCGCATGGCCGGGGTCACGTTGTCGAACAAGGTGCCGCCTGTGAAGAAGCCGCCTTCATGGCCGGGCACGCGGCAATCGCGGCCGTCCACCACCAGCGTGGCGCCCTCCTCCACGCCGAGGCCGACATAGCCCTCGATCCGCTCCAGCGCCTGGCGCGTGACAATGGGGCCCATCTCGGCTTCGGCGTTCATGCCGTTGCCGATCACCAGTGCCTTCACGCGCTCGGCCAGCAGCGGGAGGATCTTGTCCGCGACATCGCCGACCAGCACGGCAATCGAGATCGCCATGCAGCGCTCGCCAGCCGAGCCGTAGCCGGCGCCGATCAAGGCATCCACGGCTTGCTCGATGTCCGCGTCGGGCATGACCACCAGGTGGTTCTTGGCGCCGCCGAGTGCCTGCACGCGCTTGCCGAAGTGCGCCGCACGCTCGCTGATGAACTGGGCAATCGGGGTGGAGCCGACAAAGCTCACCGCCTTGACTTCAGGATGTTCGATCAAGGCATCGACCACAACCTTGTCGCCCTGCACCACATTGAACACGCCGGCCGGCAAGCCGGCTTCGGTCAGCAGTTCCGCCATGAACAGGCTGGCGCTGGGATCCCGCTCGCTCGGCTTGAGCACAAAGGTGTTGCCGGCCGCCAGCGCGATCGGGAACATCCAGCAAGGGACCATGCAGGGGAAGTTGAACGGCGTGATGCCAACGACCACACCCAGCGGCTGGCGCAGCGTCCAGTTATCCATCCCCGTGCTGACCTGGTCCGTGTAATCGCCCTTGAGCAGTTGGGGAATGCCGCACGCAAATTCGATGATGTCGATGCCCCGGGAGACTTCGCCCTGCGCGTCGGAGAAGACCTTGCCGTGTTCCGCCGTGATCATCGCCGCGAGCGTGTCGCGATTCAGGTTCATCAGCTGCAGGAAGCGTTGCATGACCCGCGCGCGGCGGATCGGGGGCGTGTCCGCCCAGGCCGGGAAGGCCGCGGCGGCAGCGGCAACCGCGGTGCGGACTTCGTCGACCGAGCCCAGCGCCACGGTGCGCGCGGCGGCGCCGGTGGCGGGGTTGAAGACATCCTGCGCACGGCCGCTGCCGCTGGCAACCCGGCTGCCGTTGATGTAGTGGCCGAGCTGGCCGCCTTCGGTGTATGCGATGGGAGTCTTCACGTTATTGCCTTCCAGGAAAGAGAGGGGGATTAGCCAATGCGACGAGTGTAGTCAGGGCATCCATCCCCAGCAATGCCGCGCGGCTTGACTCATTGTTTAGCAAAGTAAACAATGTCGCGATGGAAGACGAAAATAAAGAGCCCAACTGGGCGCACCTGTACTCGCTGGTCGTGCTGGGTGAGCTCGGCAGCTACACGGCCGCGGCCGTGCGCCTGGGCGTGAGCAAGGGGGCGATGAGCCAGCGGATCGCGGAGCTGGAGCGCAGCGCCGGGGTGCCGCTGGTGCAGCGGACCACACGCAGCGTCCGGCTGACGGAAGCCGGCCAGCAACTCGCGGACACCACGCGCAACGCCTTCTCGGATATCGAGCGCAGTTTTGCCGGCGTGCGCGATCTTGCCGGCGAGCCGCGCGGCTTGCTGCGGGTAACGGCGCCGGTGGCGCTGGGCCGCCAGCAGATCGTCCCGCGCATCCCGGCCTTCCTGAAGACCTACCCGGAAGTGCGGATCGAGATGGAGTTCTCCGACAAGTTCACCTCGCTGGCGCAGGAGGGTTTCGACCTGGCGATCCGGCATGCCTCGGTGGCGCCGGATACGCATATTGCCTGGACGCTATGCCGCACGAGCACGGTCCTGGTGGCAACGCGCAGCTACCTGAAGCGCCATGGCGCGCCGGAAAACCCGGAGGAACTGGCCAGGCATGCTTGCCTGCACTATTTCCGGCGGGGCGAATCACCCACCTGGAGCTTCGAGCCGGTGCGCGGCGCGGGCCCCCGGCGCAGCGTGGCCATACATGGCAGCTTTGCCGCCAACAACAGCGAAGCCCTGCGCGAGGCGGCGCTGGGCGGGCTGGGCATCGCCCTGCTGCCGGATTTCACCGCCCAGGCGGACGTGGCCGCCGGCAGGCTGGTCAAGGTCCTGCCCAACTGGCGCTCGGCAGGGGCCTTTGGGGACCACCTTTTCGCCATCCGCCCTTACAGCCCCTACCTGCCGCGCGCCGTCCGCGTGTTCGTGGACTACCTGCGCGAGACGCTGAAGGATGGCTTCGCAATGGGCTGAAGCCCTGTCCTGCCGCAGGTTGCTACTGCAGCTCGACCCGTGCGCGCCGCCAGTGTCGAATCGTCTGCCTTTATACTGCGGCATGGCCTACGATCTCACAGACAAACTCGTCATCGGCATCTCGTCCCGGGCGTTGTTCGACCTCGAGCACGAGAACGGCATCTATCAATCCGAGGGGGTGGCGTCCTACTCCGCCTACCAGCGCCAGCATGAGGACGAGCCCCTGCTGCCGGGCACCGCGTTCCCGCTGGTGCAGGCGCTGCTCGGGCTCAATAACCTGATCCCCGGCCGGCGGCTGGTGGAAGTGGTGGTGATCTCGCGCAATTCGCCCGACACCGGGCTGCGCGCCTTCAACGCCATCGAGACCCACCGGCTGGACATCACCCGCGCGGCGTTCACCGGCGGCGAGCCGATCTCGCGCTACCTGCAAGCCTTCAAGGTGGACCTGTTCCTCTCGCGCGAGGCCACCGACGTGCAAGCCGCCATCGACGGCGGCGTGGCCGCCGCCCAGCTGTACGCCGCGCCCGCCGACTATCACGCCCCCGCCGGCCAGATCCGCATTGCCTTCGACGGCGATGCCGTGCTGTTCTCACCGGAATCCGAGCAGATCTTCAAGCAAAAAGGACTGGAAGCCTTTGTCCGGCATGAGCAGAAGCACCGCCACAAGGCCATGGCCGAAGGGCCGTTCGCCAAGCTGCTGCTCCGGCTGGCGGAGATCCAGTCGCACTTCCAACCCGGCGAGTGCCCGGTGCGCATCGCCATCGTCACGGCACGCAACAGCCCGGCGCATACGCGGGTGGTGCATACCCTGCGCGCCTGGAACGTCAGCATCGACGAGGCCTTCTTCCTCGGCGGCTTGCCCAAGGACCAGGTGCTGCAGGCGTTCGGCGCGCATATGTTCTTCGACGACCAGGAAGGACATGTGGAACTGGCGTCGGCGGTAGTGCCGTCGGGGCGGGTGCCTTACAAGGGTGGGGAATTGGGTGGCGGCAAGCGGCAGCCGGCTGCGCGCAAGCGGGTGAAGAAGGACGACGGCGAGAACGCCAGCCAGGCTGTCAAAGCACCGGCATCCGCAACATGAAAACCTTCGCCCTTTACCTCGTCACGGCTTGCGCGGAGATCCTTGGCTGCTACTTCCCCTACCTGTGGCTGCGCCAGGGCGCTAGCGCATGGCTGCTGGTGCCGGGCGCGCTGTCGCTGGCGCTGTTCGCCTGGCTGCTGTCGCTGCACCCGGATGCCTCCGGGCGGGTCTATGCGGCTTATGGCGGGATTTATATTGCGGTGGCGATTGTGTGGCTTTGGCTGGTGGATGGGGTGAAGCCTAGCCACTGGGATCTGGCCGGGGTGGCGGTGGCGATTGCGGGGATGGCGATAATTGTGTTTCAGCCGCGTTGAAGCGGGGAGGAGCATGATTGAGAGCTTGCGCCACTGCTAGCGCCCGCCCTCTCCCCCTGTCCCTCATCCGCTGCGCGGGAGAGGGGAGACCGACATCGCAGATTGATTGCTCCAGGTTCCACCATCCGTGCTGCTTCACTGCAAATCCAACTGCTTAACGTCAAAGTCAAAGGCAGTTTCACCTCCCCTGCGGGGAGGCGACCTACTTTCTTGTCTCGCCAAGAAAGTAGGCAAAGAAGGCGACCCGGATGCGGCGAAAGCCTCCTCGTCGGCAAGCCAAAAGAGCGGCCGGGACCCAAACTCACATCGCCTTAGGGCGATGCTCAGACATGGGTCCCTCTTTTCCGCTCTTTTGGCTTGCCGACGAGGCGCCGCATAACGGGAGATTCAAACCTTGACGGCTCGCTTCGCATCGCGCTTGGGTGATTCCCGCCCGTGGGGCGAGAATCACGGCTACCACAATTGGTTCATCTTGCCGCGGGTTGGCTCCCCTCTCCCACTTGTGGGAGAGGGGCCGGGGGAGAGGGCGGGCGTTCGCCATCCTGATCCGCGCCGTGAATCCAGCGCCGATCAGCTCAGGCCGCGACCCGCGCCGCTTCCCCGCGATACTGCGCCAGCAACTCCACCCGCCGCGCAGCCACCTTCTCCAGATTGGCTTCCTTGACATGCCCGAAGCCCCAGATGTCATCCGGCAGGCTCGCCAGTGCCACCGCCGTATCCAGGCGATCCGCGCTCAGCGTCGCGCCGAACTCCTCTACCATCGCGAAGTAGTCCTCGATCAGCTTGCGTTCCGAGCGCCGCTCGGCGGTCTTGCCGAACACATCGAAGGCGGTGCCACGCAGGCCCTTGGCGCGCGCCAGCAGGCGGAAGACCGTGAGCATGGCCGGGCCGAAACGCCGCTTGACCAGGTGGCCATGCGAGTCCCGCCTGGCCAGCAGCGGGGGCGCCAGGTGGAAGCTCAATTGATAGTCACGGCCAGGCTCGCCCTCGAACTGCGCGCGCAGCTTGTCGAGGAAAGCGGGGTCGGCATACAGGCGGGCCACCTCGTATTCGTCCTTGTAGGCCATCAGCTTGGCGAGATTGCGCGCAACGGCTTCGGTCAGCGGCAGCCGGCCGTTGGCACCGACGCGCTTTTCGGCGGCGCGTACGCTGTCGACCACGGCACGGTACCGGGCTGCGTACGCCGGGTTCTGGTAAGCCGTGAGCAAGGCCTCGCGCTGGCGGATGACGCTATCCAGCGTTTCCGGCATGGCCACCACCTGGGCACGCGGCGTGGTCTGCAGTTGCGCGGCAAGTGCCGCCTCGCCGTGGTGCGCGAGATAGCGGCCCCAGTCGAAAGCCAGCAGGTTCTTCTCAACCGACACGCCGTTGAGTTCGATAGCCCGTACCAGGCTGTCGCGCTGCAGCGGGACCCAGCCCTTCTGCCACGCAAAGCCCAGCAGCAGTGGGTTGGAGTAGATCGAATCCGCCAGCAACTTCACGGCCCAGGCGTTGGCGTCGATAAAGGCGCAGGCCCCACCGACGCTGGCGCGCAGGTCCTGCTCGGCCGAGGCGCCCGGGAATTTCCAGTTCGGGTTCTTGATGAAGTCCGCAGTCGGCGTATTGGCGCTGTTGATGGCGGCTGCGGTCATGTCGACCCGGGTCTTGGACAAGACCTCGGGCGAGGCCGAGACGATGGCGTCGCAGCCGATCACCAGGCGCGCTTCGCCGGTGGCGATGCGGGTGGCGTGCAGCGCGGCGGGAGTCGGCGCGATCTGCACGTGGCTGATCACCGCGCCGCCCTTCTGCGCCAGTCCGGCCATGTCGAGCACGGTCACGCCCTTGCTTTCCAGGTGGGCAGCCATGCCCAGCAGGCCGCCGATGGTGACCACGCCGGTGCCGCCGACGCCCGTTACCAGCACGCCATAGGGCCGCTCCAGCACGGGCAGCACCGGCTGCGGCAGCGCGCCGAAATCGGCGCCCGCGCCCTTGCCGCCCACCGCAACAGGCTTGCGCACCTGCGCGCCTTCGGCCGTGACAAAGCTCGGGCAAAAGCCGTTCACGCAGGAGAAATCCTTGTTGCAGGAGGACTGGTTGATCTTGCGCTTGGTGCCCAGGGGCGTTTCCAGTGGCTCCACCGACAGGCAGTTGGACTTGACCGAGCAGTCGCCGCAGCCTTCGCACACCGCGTCGTTGATAAAGGCCCGCTTGGCCGGATCGGCCATGGTGCCGCGCTTGCGGCGGCGGCGCTTTTCGGTGGCGCAGGTCTGGTCGTAGATTAGGATGGTGACGCCGGCGGTGTCGCGCAGCTGGACCTGGATCTCGTCCAGCTGGTCGCGGTGGTGCACGGTGACGCCGCCGGGCAGCATGCTGCCGTCGCCGTACTTCTGCGGCTCGTCGGTCACCACCACGATCTTGCTGGCGCCTTCAGCCAGCACCTGGTGCGCAATCTGCGGCACGGTCAGGATACCGTCCACGGGCTGGCCGCCGGTCATCGCCACGGCGTCGTTGAACAGGATCTTGTAGGTGATGCAAGCCTTGGACGCAATGGCCGCGCGGATTGCCAGCAGGCCAGAGTGGAAGTAGGTGCCGTCGCCAAGGTTGACGAACACATGCTTCTCGCCGGTGAAATGCATCTGCCCGGTCC
Source organism: Cupriavidus sp. CuC1 (assembly GCF_044627735.1). NCBI lineage: Bacteria > Pseudomonadati > Pseudomonadota > Betaproteobacteria > Burkholderiales > Burkholderiaceae > Cupriavidus > Cupriavidus sp. CuC1. Next base: position 35,170 of record NZ_JBIUHC010000011.1, read on the forward strand.
ACGCCACGCCCTCTCCACCCATCTGGCTGAAGGTATCGGTATTGCGGTCCATCCACATCGCCATATAGTGGCAGCCGATGCCAGCCAGCGCGCGCGAGCCTTCAGGCACGCGGGTCGAGGTGTTGTGCGGACAGCCCGAGCAGAACCAGGGCTTGCGCTCCACCGAGATGCGCGGGCGCGCGGCTTCGCGCTCCTTGGCCTCGATCAGCGCCACGCGCGCGGCAATGCGCTCGCGCACGTCGGACGGCAGGTCGCTCTTCTCCAGGCGGGTGGCGATGGCCTTGGCGATCAGCGCGGGCGATAGCTCGTAGTGCGCGGGCAGCAGCCAGTTGCCGCGCGGCAGCGACCATTCGCCGCCGTGGTTGCCACGTTCGTCGAACTTGCCGTAGACCTTGGGGCGCACGTCGTCGCGCCAGTTGTAGAGTTCTTCCTTGAGCGCGTATTCGAGGATCTGGCGCTTTTCTTCCACCACCAGGATCTCTTCCAGGCCGGTGGCGAACTCGCGCGCGTCGTGCGCGTCCAGCGGCCACACGCAGCCTACCTTGAACACGCGGATGCCGATGCGGCGGCAGGTGTCATCGTCCAGGCCGAGGTCCGACAGTGCCTGGCGCACGTCGAGGTAGGCCTTGCCGGCGGTCAGAATGCCGAAGCGCGCGTTGGGCGAATCCAGCACCACGCGGTTGAGCTTGTTGGCGCGGATATAGGCCAGCGCCGCATACCATTTGTGGTCGAGCAGGCGGGCTTCCTGCGCCAGCGGCGGATCGGGCCAGCGGATATTGAGGCCGCCCTCCGGCATGGCAAAGTCCTCGGGCAGCACGATCATCACGCGATCCGGATCGACCTCCACCGAGGCGGTGGATTCCACCACGTCGGTCACGCATTTCATCGACACCCACAGGCCGGAGTAGCGGCTCATGGCCCAGCCGTGCAAGCCGTAGTCGAGGTATTCCTGCACATTGGACGGGTACAGCACCGGAATGCCGGAGGCCAGCAACACGTGCTCGGACTGGTGCGCCACCGAGGACGACTTGGCGGCGTGGTCATCCCCCGCCAGCACCAGCACGCCGCCATGCTTGGCGGATCCGGCCGAGTTGGCGTGCTTGAGCACGTCGATGGAGCGGTCCACCCCCGGGCCCTTGCCGTACCACATCGAGAACACGCCGTCGCGCTTCGCGTCCGGGAACAGGTTGACCTGCTGGGTGCCCCATACGGCGGTGGCCGCCAGGTCCTCGTTCACGCCGGGCTGGAACACCACGTCGCTGGCGGCCAGGTGCTTCTTGGCCTTCCACAGCGCCTGGTCCACACCGCCCAGCGGGGAGCCGCGATAGCCGGAGATAAAGCCCGCCGTATTCAGCCCGGCGGCAAGGTCGCGCGCCTTTTGCAGCATGGGCAGGCGCACCAGCGCCTGGGTGCCGCTGAGATAGACGCGGCCTTTTTCCAGCGTGTATTTGTCGTCGAGGGAAACCGACGCTAGGGCATCTTGCTGGGCTGGGGATAGGGGGGCATTCATCGATGCTGTCTCCGTGTGCTCTTGTGGGCTGTAGCTGAGTGTAGGAAGGCCGGCCGATATCGTAAAATCATGAATTCAGAGAGCTGGTATCCGAAAAACGCATAGCGAGGTGCCATATGGCGAAAGAACGGCGCGGGAAGGAAGACGGCGGGCAGCGCATTGCCAAGGAAATCACCCTGCGGCAGTTCCGCTACTTCGCCGCGGCGGCGGAAACCGGCCAGTTCTCCATGGCCGCCACCGCCGAGCATGTGTCGCAATCGGCCATTACCAATGCCGTGTTGACGCTGGAGCAGCAGCTTGGCGTGCGCCTCTTTGACCGCCTGCCGCACGGCGTGGCGCTGACGGCGGAGGGCCATCGGCTGCACCAGCGTGCCCGGCAGATCCTGGACGCCGTGCAGGACACGCTGCGCGAGCCGCGCTTCCAGGCCCACAACCTGAGCGGCACGGTGCGCCTGGCGGCGTCTTACACCGTGCTGGGCTACCTGCTGCCGGGCCTGCTGGCGCGGTTTCGCACCAATTACCCGGATATCGATTTCGACCTGCACGACATGGACCGTCCCGGCATCGAGCGCGCGGTGCTGGCCGGCGAGATCGAGCTTGGCATCGGGCTGCTGTCCAATATCGAGAGGCTGCAACGCTTTGCCCACCACACGCTGATCCGCTCGCGGCGCCAGCTATGGGCTTCGCCGTCGCACCCGCTGCTGGCGCTGCCCAGGCTGACGCTGAAGGACATCGCGGCGCACCCCTACATCCTGCTGACGGTGGACGAAGGCGAGCGCTCCACGCTGCGCTACTGGCGCAGCAAGCGGCTGACGCCGTCCATCGCGTTTCGCACCAGTTCGATGGAGGGGTTGCGCGGGCTGGTGGCGCACAGTTTCGGCGTGACCGTGCTGTCCGACATGGTGTACCGCCCGTGGTCGCTGGAGGGCAAGCAGATCGAGGCGCGGCCGATCGCCGAAGGCGTGCCTGACATGGAGCTTGGGCTGCTGTGGCAACCCGGGCGCAAGCTGGACAAACCCGCCGATGCGCTGCGCGAGTTCCTGATCCATGCCAGCGGCAGCTAGGCCCCCATCCACTGTGTCCACTGTGCCAGGACGCCACGCACTGCTCCAGATTGGCACACCTCGGCGCACCGTGACACACCGGCAGCAGCCGGCATAGCCCTCCCCCGCCAGGTTTTACGTGGTTTTCCCGTTCTCGCGGCGCCGTGCCCACCGGGCACAGCTTTTGCGGATGGATGCTTGTGCGCGAACAAAAGCGGCACGACAGACATCACAACACGGAGAGAGACATGAACATGGCGGAAATCGCCCAGCTGGGCGTTGCGTATCCCTACAAGGAACAGTACGAAAACTATATCGGCGGCGCCTGGGTGGCCCCGGCCGATGGCCAGTACTTTGAAGCGATCTCGCCGATCACCGGCAAGCCCTTCACGCGCGTGCCGCGCTCCAACCAGAAGGACGTGGACGCCGCGCTGGACGCCGCGCACCGTGCCAAGGACGCCTGGGGCCGCACCTCCACCACCGAACGCGCCCGCATCCTGAACCGCATCGCCGACCGCATCGAGGCCAACCTGGTCACGCTGGCGGTGGCCGAGACCATCGACAACGGCAAGCCAATCCGCGAAACCACGGCGGCCGACCTGCCGCTGGCGGTGGATCACTTCCGCTACTTCGCCGGCTGCATCCGCGCGCAGGAAGGCGGCATCTCCGAGATCGACCACGAGACCGTGGCCTATCACTTCCATGAGCCGCTGGGCGTGGTCGGCCAGATCATCCCATGGAACTTCCCGATCCTGATGGCCACGTGGAAACTCGCGCCCGCGCTGGCCGCGGGCAATTGCGTGGTGCTCAAGCCGGCCGAGCAAACCCCGGCCTCGATCCTGGTGCTGATGGAAATCATCGGCGACCTGCTGCCGCCGGGCGTGCTCAACGTGATCAACGGCTTTGGCCTGGAAGCCGGCAAGCCGCTGGCTTCCAGCTCGCGCATCAGCAAGATCGCGTTCACGGGCGAGACCACCACCGGCCGGCTGATCATGCAGTACGCCTCGCAGAACCTGATCCCGGTCACGCTCGAGCTGGGCGGCAAATCGCCCAACATCTTCTTCGAGGATGTGCTGTCCGCCGACGATGCGTACTTCGACAAGGCACTGGAAGGCTTCACCATGTTCGCGCTGAACCAGGGCGAAGTCTGCACCTGCCCATCGCGCGCGCTGATCCAGGAATCGATCTACGAGCGCTTCATGGAACGCGCGCTCAAGCGCGTGGCGGCGATCAAGCAGGGCCATCCGCTCGACAAGGCCACCATGATCGGCGCGCAGGCCTCGCAGGAGCAACTCGAGAAGATCCTGTCGTACATCGACCTGGGCAAGCAGGAAGGCGCGCAATGCCTGATCGGCGGCGAGCGCAATGCGCTGGGCGGCGACCTGTCCAGCGGCTACTACGTCAAGCCCACGGTGTTCGCGGGTCACAACAAGATGCGCATCTTCCAGGAGGAGATCTTTGGCCCGGTGGTCTCGGTGACCACCTTCAAGGATGAGGAAGAGGCACTGGCCATCGCCAACGATACGCTCTATGGCCTGGGCGCCGGCGTATGGACGCGCGATGGCGCGCGTGCCTTCCGCATGGGCCGCGGCATCCAGGCGGGCCGCGTGTGGACCAATTGCTACCACGCTTATCCGGCGCACGCGGCCTTTGGTGGCTACAAGCAATCCGGCATCGGGCGCGAGAACCATCGCATGATGCTGGACCACTACCAGCAGACCAAGAACCTGCTGGTGAGCTACAGCCCCAACGCGCTCGGCTTCTTTTGATATAGCGCAAGAATGGGCGCCTGTGCCCATGCCATGATCGGCATGACGCCCGCGCTGCCGGCCGCCCGGTCCGCAGCGCGGGCGTCCTTGCCAACAGCATCAGGAGTCGAGATGACAGCGATGATGAAAGCCGCCGTGGTGCGCGAATTCGGCGCCCCGCTCACGATCGACGAAGTGCCCGTGCCGCAACCCGGGCGCGGGCAGATCCAGGTCAAGATTGAAGCCTCCGGCGTATGCCACACCGACCTCCATGCCGCCGAAGGCGACTGGCCGGTCAAGCCTACCCTGCCCTTTATTCCCGGCCACGAAGGGGTGGGCTATGTCTCGGCGGTGGGCGCGGGCGTGTCCCGCGTGAAGGAAGGCGATCGCGTCGGCGTGCCCTGGCTGTACAGCGCCTGCGGCTACTGCGAGCACTGCCTGCAAGGCTGGGAGACCCTGTGCGAGAAGCAACAGAACACCGGCTACTCGGTCAACGGCGGCTATGGCGAATATGTGGTGGCCGATCCCAACTACGTTGGCCTGTTGCCCGACAGCGTGGGTTTTGTGGAAATCGCGCCGATTCTTTGTGCGGGCGTGACCGTCTACAAGGGCCTGAAAGTCACCGATACGCGGCCCGGCCAATGGGTGGTGATCTCCGGCATCGGCGGGCTTGGCCATGTGGCGGTGCAGTATGCGCGCGCCATGGGGTTGCGCGTGGCGGCGGTGGATATCGACGACAAGAAGCTGGAGCTCGCGCGCAAGCTCGGTGCCGAGGTTACGGTCAATGCACTGACTACGGATCCCGTGGCATTCCTCCAGAAGGAAATCGGCGGTGCGCACGGCGCGCTGGTGACGGCAGTCTCGCCCAAGGCATTCGGCCAGGCTATCGGCATGGTCCGGCGTGGCGGCACGGTGGCGCTCAATGGCTTGCCCCCGGGCGACTTCCCCACGCCGATCTTCGACGTAGTGCTCAAGGGCATCACCATCCGCGGCTCCATCGTCGGCACGCGCAGCGACTTGCAGGAGTCACTGGACTTTGCCGCACACGGGGCCGTCAAAGCGACCGTGTCCACCGCGCCGCTGGAGAAGATCAACGAGATCTTCACGCGCATGCGCGCAGGCGATATCGAAGGCCGCGTCGTCATGGATTTTGCCGCCTGACATTAGCTATCCGAAGTAGCCGTCCGAAGTTGCCATCCGAAGGCAAGGAGCCGCCCGATGCCCGACACCCAGTCACCTGACGCCGTGCAGCGCGTCGTCGCCACGCCTGCCGCGCTGGCGTTGATCGAGCGCCTGCGCGCGCAGCACGGCGCATTGATGTTCCATCAGTCGGGCGGCTGCTGCGACGGCAGCGCGCCGATGTGCTACCCGGACGGCGAGCTGATCATTGGCGAGGCCGATGTCTGCCTCGGCGAAATCGGCGGCGCGAAGTTCTACATGACACGCGCGCAGTTCGAGTACTGGCAGCACACGCGGCTGGTGATTGATGTGGTGGCCGGGTCGGGTGGGATGTTTTCGCTGGAGGGGCCCACCGGGATGCGGTTTTTGACGCGATCGGAGTTGTTCAGCGATGAGGAAGCGCGGAGGTTGGAGCGGGAACCCGCGCTCTGAAGCGCTGGGCAAAGCTGGCAGGATGCGCCAAAACCATCGGGAATGACGACGGCTGTCGCTCCCTCTCCCACTTCGTGGGAGAGGGAGCGAACACGCGGCGCCGCAAACCTCAGCGCGCCCGGCTCTCAAGCGCCGCGTTTCAGCCGCCGGTAAATCGTGTTCCGCGACAGCCCCAGCTCGCGCGCGGCCAGGCTGACATTGCCGCCGTGGCGCGCCAGCGCCTGGTGGATCATGGCGGCTTCCCGATCGCGCAGGCGCTCGGGGGTACTGGCGGGCGTCATGGGTGTCATGGGTGTCATGGGCATGAAGTCTGGCTCGGCGTCGCCATTCTCCGCGAGCATCAACTCCTGCGCGAAATCCTCGGGCAAATGCTCCACGCGGATCTCGTCTTCGCCTTCGGCCATGATGGCCGCCGTGCGCAGCACGTTGACCATCTGGCGCAGGTTGCCCGGCCAGGGATGGCGCTGGAAATGCGCCAGCACATCCGCCGCAACGCGGGTTGGATGCCCATCGCCGTGCTCGCCATGCTCGGCCTGCGCGAGTTGCTGCGCCAAGATGCGCTCCACCAGCACCGGCAGGTCGGTGCGCTCGCGCAGCACGGGCAGCGTCACCGATAGCGCATTGATGCGGTAGTACAGATCCTCGCGGAAGGTGCCGGCCGCGATCATCGCGCGCAGGTCGCGGTGGGTGGCGCAGATGATGCGCAGGTCCACGGGAATCGCGTGGGCGCCCCCCAGCGGGGTCACGGCGCGCTCCTGCAGCACGCGCATCAGCCGCACTTGCTGCGCCAGCGGCATGTCGCCAATCTCGTCAAGGAACAAGGTACCGCCGTGCGCCTGCACCAGCTTGCCCGGGCTGCCGCGCCGGCGCGCGCCGGTGAAGGCGCCGTCCTCGTAGCCGAACAGCTCCGCCTCGATCAGGGACTCCGGGATCGACGCGCAATTCACGGCGACGAACGGCGCGGCGCTGCGTGGCGAGTCGCGATGGATGGCGCGCGCCAGCCATTCCTTGCCGGTACCGGTGCGGCCCAGCACCAGGATGGGAATATCGCGGCCGCGCACCTTGTCGACCCGCTGCAGCACGGCGGCCATGCGGGCGTCCCCGGTATCGAGGGCGGCCAGCGCCGTGGCGGTTGCCGATGTCGATGCACGCGCCGCCTGCGCGCGGCGCGGCGGCGCGAGCAGCGACATCCGCGCGAACACGAGCACACGGCTTGGCAGGGTCAGCGTCAACAACTGGCCAGACGCATCAAAGCCCTGCTTGAGCGCGGCGCCCAGCGGCATGCCGAACAAGGCGGCAAAGTTCTGGCGGTCCAGCGTATCGGGCGACAGGCCGAGCTGGAACAGCCCGCTGCGGTTGGCCGCCAGGAAGGTGCCATCGGCCGCGAATGCCGCCATGCCTTCGAACAACGTACCGACGAACTCCGGCCGCGCGTGAAAGCGCACCAGCGCGGCATCGGTGAAATGCGTGGCAAACAGATGATTCTCGATCATCTGCGCCGACATGCGCACCAGCGCCATGGTGTGCTTGTGGAAGCCGCGGTGATCGCCGCTCACATCGAGTGCGCCCAGCACCTGGCCAAACGGCCCGGAGATCGGCACGCAGGAACAGGTCAGCGTACGGTTGGCGCGCAGGAAATGCTCGTCGGCATGGATCACCGTCGGCCGGGCCTCGGCCAGCGCGGTGCCGATGGCGTTGGTGCCCTTGCTCGACTCCGCCCACGATACGCCCGGCGCCAATGCCACGCGCCTGGCCCGGTCGGCAAAATCGCCGTCGCCCAGGCTGTGCAGGATCACGCCGCCGCTGTCGGTCAGCAGCACCATGCTCTCGGTATTGGCGATCTGCGCGTGCAAGGTTTCCATGACCGGCAGCGCGTGCTTGTACAGCAACTGGTTGGCGTCGACCAGTTCGTGCAGCGCGCGCATGCCCAGCGATTGATAGTCCGCCGCATGGGTGGCTTCGAGGCCGAAACTGGTCGAGCGCGCATGCGCGCGGGCAATCAGGATGCGGCGCTCCGGATCGGCGTCCGGCGTGGCGGCGTGGCTGGCAAGCGTGCTGCTCATAGCGGCAGGTCTCCTGTTCTGGATCCCAGCGTGGCCGGGTCGGGCCGTCTATGTGCCGGCCTGTCTGGCGGCGTGGCGACCTTGCCGCCAAACCTTATCACATGCCGGCGGCGCGACCGGCGCGCACCACCCGGAAGTCGCGTGTAAAGTACTTGCCTGCGGCACGCGCGAGCGCGCTCGCGCCCCTCCCGATTCACTCCCCCGAAAGGCGCATGATGAGCATTGTGATAGATCGCTTCGACCATATCGTCCTGAACGTGAAGGACGTGGAGACCAGCGCGGCGTGGTACGAGAGCGTGCTGGGCATGCAGCGCGAGGACTTCGCGTCGCGCACCGGCAAGCGGGTCTCGGTGCGCTTTGGCCAGCAGAAGATCAACCTGCGCCCGATCGGCACGGACACCGTGGCGTGGTTCACCGGCGTCCACCCTACCGCCGGCAGCGACGATCTCTGCTTTATCACCCGCAACACGCTGGAAAGCGTGATCGCGCACTGGATTGCGCACCATGTGCCGATCGAGGCCGGGCCGGCGGCCCGCACCGGCGCGCTCGGCCCGATGACCTCGGTCTATTGCCGCGACCCGGACGGGAACCTGATCGAGGTGGCGGCCTATCCGGCACACTGAGCGCCGGACATGCCGCCCGCCGGGTTCAGCGCTTGCCGTCGAGCAGGTCGTTCAGCACGTCGTCGAATGCCGCTTGCGCATCTTCCAGCGCCTGCAGCGAAGCGTCGAAGGTCTGCAGCGCCATTTTTGACGGTTTGCCGCTGCCCTGCGGCGCAAACTGCCCTTGCAAGGCGGTAAAGGCCACCTGCACCTGGCGGGTGGCGTTGACTACGCGCTCCATTGCCTGGGCTTCTTCGGCGCGGTTTTTTTCGTCTTTTTGCAGGTCTTTCTGGTCGTTTTGGTCGGGCATGCCCTTGGCTCCGTGCGCGGCCGCACCGGCCGCCGTTGATGTGAGGCGTATCGTACAAGAACTTGCAGGCGCCTTGCCCGGTCGAATGCCGTGCCCCTTTGGAAATGATCCAGGCGACGCTGAGAAACGCCCCGCATTGCGCTGTAAAGCCAGGAAGAACAAACCCTCCGAACCCATGCCATCCCACTCACGCAAGGCCCTCGCCGCCATCCTGCTGACCGCAGGCGGCTTTACCTGCTACTGGACCTACCTCACGCTGAACCAGGACAGGCTGTTGTTCGACGCCCGCCGCCGCCCGCCGCGGGACCTGCCCGCGGGCATTTCCGCTTACTCGCATGAGGTGCCGGGCGGTTTCCTGCGCGGCTATGTCTACGGCACCCAGGGCGTCCAGGACGCGGAAACCGGGGAAACCGTGCGGGACGCACAAACCGCGCGCGACCTGCTGTTCTACCTGCCCGGCCGCGGCGAGGATGTATTGGACACCATGCAACACCTGGCCTGGCTGCCGCCGGGCGTGGGCTTTGCCACCATGGACTACCGCGGCCTGGGCCACTCGGACGGCCAGCCCTCCGAGCCAGCCGCCGTAGCGGACGCCAGCCAGTTCCTGCTGCACCTGCGCCGCATGTTCCCCGGCACGCGCGTGCATGTGGTCGGCCGCAGCCTTGGCACCGGCGTGGCCATCCAGCTGGCGGATTTGCAGGATTTCGAGAGCCTGCAGCTGATCACGCCTTACGACTCCATGCTGGAGATCGTGCGCAAGCGCTTCCCGCTGGTGCCGCTGCGACAACTGATGCGCCATCACTTCGATTCGATCGCCCACTGCAAGAAGGTGGTGCAGAGCACCAAGGTGCTGCTGGCCGAGGTCGACGAGGTGGTGCCCCACGAATGCTCGGAGCGCCTGATCGCAGCCTGGCCCGGCCAAGTGGCGCGGCAGATGATGCCAGGCACCAACCATTTCACCATCATCGAGCAGCCCGGGACCTGGCACGCGCTGGCGGAATTCGCGCAGCGGGTGGGCCGGCCCGGCACGCGGCCGGTTGCGACGGAAGTGCCCCGGGCCGATGACGCGGAATCGGCAGCGGCGGAAGCCCCGGACGGCGTGGCCGGCTTCCCCGTGTTCGCCCCAAGGTAGAATGCGCGCATGAAAAGAGTCGTAGTAAAGGCAGCAAGCGTCACTCTGGCGCTTGCTGCGGCCTCCACCCTGCTAGTCGGGTTCGCCGCCGTGGTGAGCCTTCGTCAACTCCCCGCCGTCGATGCGCTGCGGGACTATCGTCCCGACCTGCCGCTGAGGATATTCACCAGCGACAACGTGCTGATTGGCGAGTTCGGCAACGAGCACCGCGAATTCGTCCCGCTGGAGCGCATGCCCAAGCAGATGTCCAACGCCCTGCTGGCGGCGGAAGACGATCAGTTCTACCAGCACGCCGGCGTGGATATCCCCGGGATCTTCCGCGCCGCGCTCGCCAATATCGGCGAAGGCTACGCCCAGGGTGCGTCCACCATCACCATGCAGGTGGCGCGCAATTTCTACCTGTCGCGCGAGAAAACGCTCGCGCGCAAATGGTATGAAATCCTGCTGGCCTGGAAGATCGACAGCTCCCTGCCGAAAGACCGCATCCTCGAGCTGTACATGAACCAGGTCTACCTGGGCGAGCATGCCTATGGCTTCGGCAGCGCGGCGCAGGCGTACTTCGGCAAGCCGCTGGATGCGCTGTCGCTGGCGGAAAGCGCGATGCTGGCGGGCCTGCCCAAGGCGCCGTCGACGATGAATCCCGTGGTCAACTTCCCGCGCGCCAAGCTGCGCCAGCAGTATGTGCTGGGACGGATGCAGGCGCTCGGCATGATCTCGCACCAGCAGTACCAGGCGGCCCGCGCGGAAACGCTCAAGGTGGCCGGCTCGCATAACGGCCGCTTTGACGGGCACGCCGAGTACGTGGCGGAACTGGCCCGCCAGCTCGCCTACGACCGCTTTGGCGAAGCCGCCTATACGCGCGGCCTCAACGTCTACACCACGGTATCGTCGGTCAGGCAAAGCCTGGCTTACGAGGCCGTGCACGCGGGCCTGGACCAGTACGGCAAGCGCCATGGCCAGCAAGCAGCGCCACAAGCCGCGCTGGTCTCGCTGGACAGCAAATCTGGCGCCATCGAAGCCATGATCGGCGGCGCGGACTTTGCCACCAGCCGCTTCAACCATGCCACGCAGGCGCTGCGCCAGCCGGGCTCGACCTTCAAGCCGTTCATCTATTCCGCCGCGCTCGAGCGCGGCGTGTCGGCCACCACGCTGATCAACGACGCTCCGCTGGATGTGTCGTCGCGCTGGCAGCCGGGCAACGACGATGGCCGCTTCCTGGGCGCCGTGAGCGTGCGCCAGGCGCTGGCGCAGTCGCGCAACCTGCCTGCCATCCGGACCTTGCAAGCCATCGGTATTCCCTATGCCGTGGACTACGCCGGCAAGTTCGGCTTCTCCGAGCAGCGCCTGCCGCGCTACCTGCCGATGGCGCTGGGCACCGGCACCACCACGCCGCTGCGGCTGGCCGCCGCCTATGGCGTCTTCGCCAGCGAAGGCTACCGCACCGAGCCCTACCTGATCGAGCGCATCAGCGACGGCGCGGGCAACGTGCTGTTTACCGCCGACAGCGAGCCCCAGCCGCAGCGCGTGATTCCCGAGCGCAATGCCTATGTGATGAACAGCCTGCTGCACAGCGTGGTGACCAGCGGCACCGGCGCGGGCCTGCAACGCTACCTGCGGCGCGCGGACGTGGCCGGCAAGACCGGTACCACCAACGATTCGGTCGATGGCTGGTTTGCCGGCTACGCGTCGGGCATCGTCACGGTGGCGTGGATGGGGTTCGACGACAACCGCAGCCTGGGCCGGCACGAGTTCGGCGCCACCACGGCCCTGCCGATCTGGGCCAGCTACATGGAAGGCCGCCTGGCCGGCCAGCCCGAGGCGGAATTCGTTGCGCCCAAGGACCTCGTGCGCAACGGCGATGACTGGGTCTACCCGGAATACGCCGACGGCAGCCACGGCATTGCCGCGCTTGGCTTCCCGGCCCCGCCGGCGGACGCCGATCCGGAGGCAGGCCCGGCACTCACCGACACTACCGGCGCGACCAGCGCAACCAGCGCAATCGGCACAACCGGCACCACAGGCGCCGCCGAGTCCGTCAGAGCGTTGAGCCCTGTCCCGGCCGGGGTGCCGCCCCGCGCATCTCAGCCCACAACCTGACCCCGCCTGCTGCCCGAATGGCTCCGATGAATCTCTCTCCCTACAGCGGCCCCTTGATCTGGGCGGTGGCAGCCACCACCACCGCGGGCGTCATCACGCGGCCGTTCCGGCTGCCGGAGGCCTTCTGGGCGGTAGCTGGCGCGCTGCTGCTGTGCGTGACCGGGCTGCTTGCCGTGCCGGATGCCATGGCCGCCGTGGCGCGCGGCTATGACGTCTACCTCTTTCTCGGCGGCATGATGCTGGTGTCGGAACTGGCGCGCAAGACCGGGCTGTTCGACCATGTGGCGGCCGTGGCGGTGCGACAGGCAGGAGGATCGGCACGGCGGCTGTTCCTGCTGGTCTATGGCTTCGGCGCCCTGGTCACCGTGTTCATGTCCAACGATGCCACCGCCGTGGTGCTCACGCCGGCCGTGCTGGCTGCCACCCGCGCCGCCAAGGTCAAGCATCCCCTGCCCTACCTGTACAGCTGTGCGTTGATCGCCAACGCCGCCAGCTTCGTGCTGCCGATCTCGAACCCCGCCAACCTGGTCATCTTCGGCGAGCACATGCCCTCGCTGATGGGATGGCTGGCGCGCTTCACGCTGCCGTCGCTGGTGGCCATCGTGGCAACCCTTGCCGCGCTCTACTGGACCCAGCGCGACGCGCTGCGCGAGCGCATCGCAACCGACGTGCCAGTGCCGCCGCTGACGCTGGAAGCCAAGCTGACCGCCGCCGGCATCGTAACCATGGGCCTGGTGCTGCTGACGGCATCGCTGCTGGGCGCCGACCTGGGCTGGCCGACCTGCCTGGCCGGCGTGGCGACGCTGCTGCTGGTCTGCGCCTGCCGCCCCGGCTTGTGCCTGCCGGCGCTGCGCGAGATTTCCTGGGGCGTGCTGCCGCTGGTGGCAGGCCTGTTCGTGCTGGTGGCGGGCCTGGAGCAGACCGGCCTGATCGGCAAGCTCGCCCACCTGGTGCAGGCGCTGTCGCAACATTCGCCGGCGGCCGGCGTCTGGGTGACCGGCGCCACGGTGGCGCTGGTGTCCAACGTGGTCAACAACCTGCCGGCCGGGTTGTTCGCGTCCTCGGCGCTGGCGGCCAGCCATGCCTCCACGCAGGTCACCGACGCGGTGCTGATCGGCATTGACCTCGGGCCTAACCTGTCCGTCACCGGCTCGCTGGCGACCCTGCTATGGCTGACCGCGCTGCGGCGCGAGGGCCAGCACGTCGGCGCGCTGCAGTTCCTGCGCATCGGCGCGCTGGTGATGCCGCTAGCGCTGGTGCCGGCCCTGGCCTCGCTGCTGCTTTGAGCGCTGCCGGCCTCAGCCCAGCTTGTCCAGCAAGCTGTACCAGGCCACGCCCGCGGCAATGTAGAACCGCTGCAGGCCATGCAGCGGAATCCCGGTCACCGGCGTGATCGGATAGGGAAAATCCCCGCCCTTGCCCGCCAGCCGCGCCGCGATATGCTGGCCCAGGCTGGTGCACAGCGCGATGCCCCGCCCGTTGCAGCCCAAGGCCATGACGATGCCCGGCGCGGGCTCATGCACATGGGGCATGAAGTCCCGCGTGATGGCGATGCGCCCTGCCCAGCGATATTCGTAGGACAGCGGGCCGAGTTGCGGAAACAGCAATTCCAGCGAGCGCTCCAGGTGGGCAAAGTCCTGCGGCCCGCGCGGATCGGCAAAGAACCCGCGCCCCCCCATCAGCAGGCGCCCCTGCGCATCCTTGCGGAAATACAGCAACAGCCGCTGCGAGGTGGAGGCCGTCTCGCCTTGCGTGAGGATGCCCTGCGCCTCGGCATCCTTAAGCGGTTGCGTGGCCACGATGAAGCTGTTGGCCGACAGCACCGTTTGCGCCAGGCCGGGCCACAGCGGGCCGGTGTAGCCGTTGGTGGCGATCACGACCTGCGCGGCGGTCACGGTGGTGCCCAAGGCCGTCGTTGCCACCCACTGCGCGCCCTGGCGCTCCAGCGCCGTCACCGCCGTGCCGCCATGCACGGCGGCGCCCGCCTGCTGCGCGGCCTTGACCAGCCCGCGCGTAAAGGCCAGCGGCTGGATGGCGCCGGCGCGGCCATCCAGCCAGCCGCCGGCGAAGGCCTGCGTGCCCACGCGCCGCGCTACCGCGGCGCGGTCCAGCACTTCCACCGGTGCCCCGCGGCGCGCCCATTGCCCGGCGCGGGCATGCATCGCGGGTACCGCGCCCGGTGAATACGAGAGTTGCAGCCAGCCGCTGCGCACGGGCTGGCAATCGATGTTGTGGCGCGCGATCAGGTCGAACACCAGGTCGGCCGAGCGCGATACCGCATCGATCAATGGCTCGGCGCGCGCGGCGCCGAACAGGCGCACCAGTTCGTCGGGATCGTGCTTGAGCGTGGGATTGACCTGGCCGCCGTTGCGCCCGGACGCACCCCAGCCAGGTTCGTTGGCTTCCAGCACGCACACGCGCGCGCCGGTCTCGGCCAGGTGCAGGGCGGTCGAGAGGCCGGTGAAACCGCCGCCGATGACGAGCACATCGGTGGCGAGCGATTCGCCCAGCGCGGGCGTGGGCGGCGCGGGTGGGGCCGTGGCCGCCCACAGGGAGGACGGCAAAGGGACGGCCGGGGCCGGCCGGCCTGGCGCAAACTGGCTGGAGGTCATGGCGCCAGGTCTCCCGCCGTTTCCACCGGCTTTTGCAGCACGCGGCGCAGGAAGTCCTGCGTGCGCGCGTGCCGGGGCGCGCCCAGCACCTGCGCGGCCGCCCCTTCCTCTACGATGGTGCCGCTGTGCAGGAAGCACACACGGTCGGCCACTTCCCGCGCGAACCCCATCTCGTGCGTCACCACGATCATCGTCATGCCCTCGCGTGCCAGGTTGCGCATGACTTCCAGCACGTCGCCAACCAGCTCCGGATCGAGCGCCGAGGTGGGCTCGTCGAACAACATGGCCTCCGGCTGCATCGCCAGCGCGCGGGCGATCGCCACACGCTGCTGCTGCCCGCCGGAAAGCTGCGGCGGATACGCCTGCGCCTTGGCGGCCAGGCCGACCTTTTCCAGCAGTTCCATGGCTTCGCCGCGCGCCTTGTCCCGGCTCTCGCCCTTCACGTACACGGGGCCTTCCATCACGTTTTCCAGCACGCTGCGATGCGGGAACAGGTTGAAGCGCTGGAACACCATGCCCATGCGGCTGCGCAGCCGGTGGATGTCCTTGCCGCTGCGGTCGACCCGCTCGCCAAAGGCGCGGATCTCGCCGCCCTCGTAGGACTCCAGCCCGTTGATGCAACGCAGGACCGTGGACTTGCCGGAACCGGACGGGCCGATCAGGCAGACCACCTCGCCCGCATCGACGTGCAGGCTCACGCCGCGCAGCACGTGGTGGTCATCGAAATACTTCTGCAGGTTGTCGATCCGGATCATGGTTTTTTCTTCCCCGCGCCAAGGCGGCGCTCAAGCCGGCGCAGCCCGAACACCAGCGGCAAGCTCATCAGCAGGTAGAGCAGCGCCACCAGCGTGTAGACCGTCATGTTCTGGAACGTGGACGAGGCAATCAGCTGTCCCGCGCGCGTCATCTCCGCCACGGTGATGGTGGACACCAGCGACGAGTCCTTGAGCATCATCACCAGCGTGTTGCCGTACGGCGGCAGCGAGATGCGGAACGCCTGCGGCAGGATCACCCGGCGCATCACCAGCGCCGGGCGCATGCCCATGGCCTGCGCGGCCTCGCGCTGGCCCGGGTCGACGGCCTCGATGCCGGCGCGGAAATTCTCCGCCTGGTAGGCCGAGTAAGCGATGCCCAGGCCGATCACGCCGGCCTGGAAGGCCGTCAGGTGAATGCCCGCATCCGGCAGCACAAAGTAGATGTAGAACAGCTGCACGATGATCGGCAGGCCGCGGATCGCGTTGATCACGCCGGACGCCCCCCACGACAGCGTGCGCGCAGGCGACAGCTTCATCAGCGCCAGCGCCAGCCCGAGCAAGCTGCTGAGCGCGAAGGCGAGGACGGTCACCTCGACGGTGACCACCGCGCCCTGCAGCAGGATCGGCAGGAACTCCCGCGCGTGCTGGAAGAAGTTAGCGTCCATGGGAACTCACATGCCCCATTTCTGGATGATGCCGGCCAGCGTGCCGTCGGCCTTGATCTTGGCGATGGCCTTGTTGATGCGGGCCAGCGTCTCGGTGTCGCCCTTGCGCACGACCAGGCAGACGTCGCCGACGTTGACCGGCTTGTAGCTGGCGGCCAGCTTCACGCCCGGGAAGGCATTCTGGCGGATCTGGTAGGCAATGATGGGCTGGTCGCCCAGGCCGGCCTTGATGCGGCCTAGCGTCAGGTCGCGCGTCATGTCCGCCACCGAGTCGTAGCTGCGCACTTCCTTGAAGATGCCTTTCTTGTTGAGCATGTCGAGAAAGACCGTGCCCACCTGCGCCCCAACGATCTCGCCCTTGAGCTCATCGAGCGAGGCATAGGCCCTGTTGTCGTCGCCCTTGACGATCAGGCCTTCGCCGTAGGCATAGACCGGATCGCTGAAGTCCACCACTTGCTGGCGCGCCGGCGTCTTGAGCATGGCGGCCGAGATGATGTCGATCTTGCTGGCGGTGAGCGACGGGATCAGCGCGGAGAAAACGGTCTGCTGCACATTGACGTTGAAGCCTCCCGCCTTGCCGACGGCCGTGACCGTATCGACCATCATGCCCTGGATGGTGTTGGTCTTGATGTCCAGGAAGGTAAACGGCACGCCGGTGGCCGTCGCGCCCACGTTGTAGGTTGGCGCCGGTCCCTGGGCCCAGGCGAACGAAACGGTGCTGGCGGCGCACAGGATTAGTGCGGCGCGGCGGGACATGGTGAATCGAGACATGCGGACACTCCTAGCGGAAGGGAACAAAAGGCGCCCGGGTGGGGGCGACCCACCGACTTATGCAATGAGCATGCCAATTTTCAATTACACGTACTCGAAAAATAATTGTCGTTAACCAGTAATTGCTTTATTGAAATCGATATGCGATTCTATGACTTGATTAAATGCTTCTTGAAGCACATAAAATGTCGCAACCTGAAACCAACGATTCCGCCAGCCTCCTGTTCAACCAGTCTTTGGAGAAGGGACTGGCCGTGTTGCGCGCGTTCAGCGCGCAGCGCCGCACCATGACGATCGCGGACGTTGCGGACGCGGCCGGCATCAACAAGAGCTCGGCCCAGCGCATGGTCTTCACGCTGGAGCAGCTCGGCTACCTGCGCAAGCATCCGCAGACGCGGCGCTACCAGCTGACACCCCGCGTGATGGAGATCGGCTTCAACTACCTGGCCGCCAACCCGCTGATCGAGGTGGCCAACCCTTTTCTCTCCGAGCTGACCAAGGTCACCACCGAGACGTCCTGCCTGACGGAGCCGGACCTGCTCGACATGGTCTATGTCGCGCGCTTTGTCAGCGCCCACTTCGTGCCGGTGCATATGCCGATCGGCAGCCGTATCCCGATGTACTGCACCGGCTCCGGCCGCGCCTACCTGAGCGCGCTGCCGGAGGACGAAGCGCGCGCCATGATCGAGCGCTCGGCGCGGACCGCACATACGGTCCACACCTGCACGGAAGTGGCGGACATCATGGAGAAGCTGCGTGAGACCCGGCAGCGCGGGTACGCGGTCAACAGCGAGGAGCTGTTCCTTGGCGACATGACCATTGCCGCGCCGGTGATCGGGGGCAATGGACGGCCGCTTGGCGCGATACACCTGGTTGCGCCCACCGGCCGCTGGACCCGCGAGGAAGCCGAGCGCAAGCTCGGGCCGCCGCTGTTGCAGTGCGCACGGGCGGTGAGCAGTTCAGCGCGCACGATGGGCTAGCCGCGGCGTTTTGCCCGCGCGCAAGATGCCGCTGGTGGGGTTGCCAGCGGGGTTGCCAACGAAAGTGCCTCAGGCCAGATCAGGCGTGCATCAGGCGTGCGCTTGCCCGACGCCCTGCTCGCTCTCTTGCTGCCGATGAAATTGCGTGTGGCGGTACAGGCCGTAGATGCTGGTCGCGGTAAAGCCCAGTTGCTGCACGAACAGGCCGTAGGTGCCGGTCACCAGGGCGAACACGCTCCAGACGATGTTGGAGCACAGGTAGGCGATCCAGCCCCAGCGCGAGGCCTTGTTGTGCAGGGCCACCAGCAAAGAGCCGCTCATCGCCAGCGCGCAGCCGGACCACTCCAGGCCATTGAGCAGATTGGGAATGTACTGTTGCGCCAGATCCATCGCGCTTGTCTCCTGATTGGATTCAGATTTATTTTGTGTTCATGTTTTGCATACAATGTAGAACGAAGCTTAGCGTGACAGCTCGTGCTGAGCAAGGGGTTTGGGGGATAGTTAGCGCAGTTTGGTTCGCAGCCGGCTTATTTGGCCAGGTAGATGACGATCACGATGACCCCGAGGCCGGCGAGAGTGAGCAGCAGGAAAGCTAGCATTCGACGGCAGGTGGTGTTGGCGTTCCTCCAGTATGGAGTGGCTGGCACGACACGGCCGTAGGGGAGACTCTGATTTGGGTGGGGTGATGTCCTACAGGGAGGGCGGGCGGGATGCAGGGCCCTGCGTCCCGCCCGTTTTCTACTGCCGCGACAAGATCTCCGCCAGGGCTTCCAGCGCCAGTGGCTTGGCCAGGTGCGAATCGAAGCCGGCTGCCGCGCCCCTGGCCTTGTCGGCGTCGGAAGCATAGCCGCTCAGTGCCACCAGGCGAGTGCAAGCGAACGCGGGCATCTTGCGCAGGTGTTGCGCCAGCTCGAAGCCGTCGATGCCTGGCAGGCCGATATCGATCAGCGCTACGTCGGGCGTGAACCCTTGTGCAATCTCCAGCGCGTCTTCGCCGCTGACGGCAAGCTTGACCTCGTGCCCGTCAAGCTCCAGTAACATGCCCAGCGCCCGCAGGCCTTCGGTGTTGTCGTCCACCAGCAGGATGCGCATCGCCGCGAGCTTGCCCGACTGCCCGGCGCTGGACGTCCCCGGATGCGCGCACACCACGGGCAGGCGCGCCTGCACCATCGTGCCCAGGCCCTTGCCATCGCTGTGCACCGTCACCGTGCCGTTATGCAGTTCCACCATGCGCTTGACGATGGCCAGCCCCACGCCAAGGCCGCCGCCCTGCGATTCGCCTGCGTACTGGCTGAACATGTCCAGCACATTGGGCAGGAACGCCGGATCGATGCCGATGCCATCGTCCTTGACGGTGATCACCAACGTGTCCATGCGATCGAGATCGACCTCCGCCGCCGACGCGTTGCAAGCGTCGCCTGCGTTGGGTTCGGCCGGCGCATCGCCATGGGGCGAGGGGTCTACGCGGACCGACAGGTCCATGGTGCCCCCGCGCGGCGTGTACTTGATCGCATTGGACAACAGGTTGGTGACCACCTGCGTCAGCCGTGCCGTATCCGCGTACACCATCACGGGCGTCTCGGGCAGGTCCGTGGTCAGCACGTTGCCGTGCCATTCGATATCCGATGCCACCGAGGACAAGGCATCGCCCACGATGTCCTGCATATTGCCGTGGGTGCGCACGATCGGCACCTTCCCTTGCTTGATGCGGGAGGCATCGAGCAGGTCGTCGGTGAGGCGCTTGAGCTGGCGCATCTGCCGCTCGGCGATATCGAGCATGCCGGAGGTGGCCTGCTGCACCTGCGCGAGCCGCTTGCTGACCTTGATCGCACTGTCGATGGCAGCGATCGGGTTGCGCAGCTCATGCCCCAGCATGGCGAGGAATTCGTCCTTGCGCGTATCCGACAATTGCAGCGCTTCCCGCGCGGCCCGGGCCTGCGCGGCTTCGGCGATGGCGGCATCCTTGCTGCGCGACATGTTGAGCACCGCGCCCGCAAAGCTGGCCAGGCTCTCCAGCAGGCGCGCATCTTCTTCGTCAAACACGCGCTCTTGCTCATGCGTCATGACCCAGATGGTGCCCCAGGGCTCGCCATCGCCGGGGATCGGGACGACGAGTTCCTCGACCACCTCGGGCGAGAGCGGCGGCAGGCAGCTGAAATGCCGCTGCGGGTAGGCCAGCAACTGCGGGCTGCCCAGTTCCAGTGCAATGCCCGACGGGCTATCGTCGCAAGGCACGGCGTGCCCGACCAGGTCATTGCACAGGCCGGCCGTCGCGGTCCAGTGCAACGTCTTCGCACCATCGCCGCTGGCCTCCGGCAGGCTGATGCCGGCGCTGCCCGCGCCGCAGAGCTTCAACGCCGAATTGGCCAGGGATTGCAATAGCGCCAGGTCCGACGACACCAGCGCCCTTGCCAGGCGCCGCAAGGCCACGCATTCCGCCCCGTAGTCGGGAGAACGGCCAGCGCGCTGGCCAAGCTCATCGGTCTTCAGGATGCCCGCGCGGCGCGCCCGCAGCAGCGAAGCGGAAGGGGTCGCTGGAGGGGAAGAGGGAGGGGAAGCAGGTGCCACAGCCATGGAGTGTCGCTTTTGCCGTCGGAACGCAGGACCGGTTGCCTGCAGGGAATGGTAGCGGATTTCCACGTCCGGCCGCGCGAGAAGGGCCAATCGCGCGGCCGCAAGCGCGCCAGGCGAGCGCGACGATCGCTATTGCACACCCAGGGCAATAGCGAACCAGTGAAAACCCGGATCCGCAGGGCCCGAGGTGTCGCTTTTCCGGACGGAACCGACCGCGCCGGCTGTCCAGTACGCGAATCTACTTAAGAACTATCCCTAGGCACCGTAAAGCCAGTCTGAACTTAAGATACGAAGAACAGCCCGAAGGGCAGGAGGGCAACATGCGCCCGCACTATGCAAACGAAAAAGACACTAAGGAAGTACAGGACCTGCTGCAGGCTTGCGGCTTGGCGGTGGACGGCGTAGCGGAGCACATCGGCAATTTCCTGGTCGTGCGCGACAACGCTGGCCTGCTCGGCTGCGCCGGCGTGGAGAACTATGGGCAAGTGGCCGTGCTGCGCTCGGTCGCCGTGGCCGAACGCGCGCGCTCGGCGGGCCTTGGCGAATTGCTGGTGGCTGCGATGCTGGCCGAGGCGCGCACGCGCGGCGTGCAGTCCGTGGTGCTGCAAACCACCACTGCCGTCGACTATTTTGCCCGCCTGGGCTTTGAGCCCGTGGAACGCGCCTGCATGCCGCAGGAACTGCTCGATACCGCGTTGTCCCGCGAAGCCTGCCCGGCATCCGCCACCTTGATGCAAGCCGCGCTGTAGCGCTGCAGGCGTCCCTGCCAAGGGCCCGCGCCCGCGATGCGGACCAGCCGCATCGTGAGCTGGCCAGCCCCCTTCCCATCCCTCGCGCTGTTGCGTGCCACGCACCCATGGCTAGCCGGAGCCGGCGTAGGATATTGTTGTAAAGTAAGCGCAAAGAGGCGAGCAGAGGCCTTGCGGGCCAAGGGCATAGCGGCAAGCCATGCCCGCCTGCTCGCCAGTCCTTCAACGATCCTTCAACGACAGCCACGAACCGCACGATATGGAATCCGACCACCAAGCACCCGACCCCGGCCTCGACGAGGCGTTGGGTAGTGTGTCGACCCGCATACGGTCGCGTTTGCAGGCGGCGCGCGAGCGCTTCCATGCCAACGACAATATCTCCGCGTACGTCGAGCCCGGCGAACTGGACGAGTTGCTCGATGAAGTGCAGTCGCGCATGGAAGAGGTGCTGCGCAGCCTGGTGATCGATATCGACAACGATCACAACACCCGCGAGACGGCGCGCCGCGTGGCCAAGATGTACCTGAAGGAGATCTTTGCGGGCCGCTACGTCAACCAGCCCAATGTGACCGAATTCCCGAACGCGGAGCGCATCAACGAGCTGATGATCGTGGGCCCGCTGCGCGTGCGCAGCGCCTGCTCGCATCATCTGTGCCCGATCATCGGCAAGCTGTGGGTGGGTGTGATGCCCAACCAGCATTCCAACCTGATCGGGCTGTCCAAGTATGCGCGCCTGGCCGAATGGATCATGTGCCGCCCGCAGATCCAGGAGGAAGCCGTGACCCAGGTGGCCGACCTGCTGCAGGAAAAGATGAGCCCGGACGGGCTGGCCATCGTCATGGAAGCCGAGCATTTCTGCATGCACTGGCGCGGCGTGCGCGACACCGATGCAAAGATGACCAACAGCGTGATGCGCGGCTCGTTCCTCAAGGATGACAGCCTGCGCCGCGAGTTCCTGACCTTGCTGAACCGGTCGCGCGACTAAGCCAGCGCCATTCACCGCAAAGCACGCAAACCCAGTGGAGACAACATGCTCGTACGCCTGCTCTACGCCAGCCGCGCATGCCAGCCGGCCGATCCCGCGCTGGTAGACGACATCGTCGCTACCAGCGTGGCGAATAACCCAAAGCACGGCATCACCGGCGTGCTGTGCTACGGCAACGGCATCTTCATGCAGGCGCTGGAAGGCGGCCGCACCGAAGTCTCGCGCCTGTACCAGCAAATCGGCCGGGACGCGCGCCACGAGGACGTGGTGCTGCTGTACTACGAGGAAATCCTCGAGCGCGAGTTTGCCGGCTGGGCGATGGGCCTGGTCAATACCGGCAAGGTCAATATGGCCACCATCCTGAAGTATTCCGCCCACGGCGAGCTTGATCCCTACCGCACCAGCGGCCACGCCTCGCAGGCGCTGCTCAAGGAGCTGATCGCGGGCGCGTCGATCGTGGGGCGCACCTCGGAGCGGCATCGCTTCTAAGGCAGTTCGTTTTGCGATCCGGCCAGTCCCCCGGATCGACAACCCAACAATCCGACAATCCATCACCCATCACCAATCACCCAGGAGAATTCGTGAGCGCACCCTTCAACCCCGGCCCCGCGGCGATGCTGCTGGCCGATGCCTGCCGGCGCGGCGTGCAATTCGCAGACCTGCCCGCCGACGCCAAGCCGGCGACGCTCTGCGGCGGCTATGACGTGCAGGATCGCTTCATCGCAGCCCTCGGCGATCCGGTGGTGGGCTGGAAGCTGGGTGTCGGCAGTGCCAACGCCATGCGGCGCGCAAAGCTGGCGCGCCCACTGGTGGGCCAGGTGGGCGCTTCGCGCTGCTTTGCCTCGGGCGATGCCGTGCCGGTCCCGTTGGGCGCGGTGGTGACGATCGAGTTCGAGATCGCGGTGCGGCTGGCGCGCGACGTCGCGCCCCTGAAGGCCGAACTGGCGCCGGCAGCGCTGGCCGAGCTGATCGAAAGCGCCCAGGTTGCCGTCGAGGTGGTGCTGTCGCGCTATGAAGACCGCGGTGCGGTGGGCATGCCGGCGTTTGCCGGCGATAACGTGGGCTTCCATGCGCTGGTGCTGGGCGCGAAGATCGACACCGACGCCATGGAAGACGTCCGCGCGAGCGCCAGCGTGGCGCTTGACGGCGTGGCGTGCTCGCAGCCCCTTGCCGGCGACGATGCGGTCTACCCGCTGGAAGCCCTGCAATCGCTGCTGGCGCATGCCGCCGAACGCGGCGTCACGTTGCGCAAGGGAACCGTGGTGACCACCGGCACGCTGACGCGCCCGTTCGACGTACCGGCCGGCGCCCATACGGTCCAGGCCACCTATGGCGGCGGCGAACTCGTGGTGAAGCTCGCGCCGCAAGCCGCAGCCTGAATTCGGGGCCCTTGCGGCCCCATCCCTCCCGTCTCTTTCTCGTCACCCAGGCTGCCGGCCGAGGCGCTTCGCGCGCACTCGCGGCCTTGGCATTTCCAGCGGATAGGCTAGAACTATCAGAAGGGCCTGGCTTTCAGGCCGCTGGTGAGAAGGAGCCGTTCATGGAACTCCATTTGCATATGCAGCCGCACCGTTTCGCCCGCCGCGCGCCGGACTGGCGCGCCGCCGCGATTGCGGGCGTGATCGCGGGTACCCTGTACGTTGTACTGGAGTTGTTGACGGCACGCTTTGTGCTGTACCAGGGAGCGTGGGGCACGGTGAAGATGGTGGCTGCCCTCATGCTCGGCCGGGAGGCGCTGGCGTCCGCCGATGCGTTCAGCTGGACCATCGTGCTGGCCGCGGGCATCGTGCACTTTGGCTTGTCGATCGTGCTGGCGACAATCCTGGCCATGCTCATCGCGTCGTTCCGCTTTGATTCCAGCATCGGCATGGCCACGCTGGTGGGCGCGGTGTTCGGGGTGCTGGTCTACCTGGTGAATTTCTACGTGATGGGCCGGTACTTCAACTGGTTCGACGAGGCGCGCGGGTGGGAAAGCCTGTTCGCCCACGTCATGTTCGGGGTGATCGCGGCGGATGCCTACGCCAACCTGGAACGGCGTGAGCCGGAGGCGGACGGCATGGCACGCAGCGGCTGAGCGCGCACCCCGTCCATCAGGGCACCTGGGCAGCGCGCCCGCTGGCTACAAGGCAACAGGGCTACAGGTAGCTCTCGCCGCCAAGATAGGCCTTGCGCCAGCGCGTGATGCGCACCTCGGCAAACAGGCCGGCCTGTGTGAACGGGTCGGCATCGATGAATTGCTGCACCGCGTCGCGGGTGTCCAGGTCGACGATATAGAAGCCGCCGCCGGCATCGCTGCCGTCATCGTTAAGCTTGGCCCCGCAGGCCAGCAGCAGGGCCTTCTGGGCGTCCAGGAACGCCAGGTGCCCGGCTCGGGCCGCTTGCCGCACTTGCTGGTGCTGCGGCTTGTCCCAGGTTTCGATCAGGAATGGCATGGCGTTGTCCTCGGGTGATGTAGGGTTGGAATAGGGCATGGGCAATCGCAGGGGTGGCATGGCGGCAGTGCCATGCCGATCACTCCCGGCGAAGAGTTTCGCCGATTCCGCGCCGGCAGCACAAGCCGGCAGGG
The DNA here is from genome assembly GCF_044627735.1 of Cupriavidus sp. CuC1. Taxonomy (NCBI): domain Bacteria; kingdom Pseudomonadati; phylum Pseudomonadota; class Betaproteobacteria; order Burkholderiales; family Burkholderiaceae; genus Cupriavidus; species Cupriavidus sp. CuC1. Next base: position 59,943 of record NZ_JBIUHC010000011.1, read on the forward strand.
AATCCGCGCCGGCCGCCGGTGCTCCCCCGCGGCCAGGAAAAACCTGGACTCCAGGCTTGACAAACCCGCCGGGCCTCATTCCTCCCCCGCTGTCGCCCCGCAGTGTTATCCACACTTTATGTGGATAACACTGTCAACAAGCTCCGCAAATGGCTCTAGCACGCGGACCCCATCGGACTGCCCACAAAACGGGCAACTGCAACCCGGACAGGCGGGCGAGCCCATCGTCCCCACTGCCTACAACGGATTGACGGCGTCGTCAACGGGAAGATAGCGCGCCGCGGGCGCCGATCCAGAGCAAGCCAAAACGACAACGGCGCCCCGCCGGACACCAGAAGCCAAGGTGTCCGGCGGGGCGCCGTGTCGAAGTGAGTGCCGGCTAAGCTGTGGCTGCCGGCAGCGCGCGCGGCAGCTCGCCGGCGTGGCTGGCCGCGGCCTGCATCACCACCAGTTGCGCCGGCATCGGCGCGGCAAAGCCGGCCTCGCCGAAGCACTCGCGAATCACGCGGTTGGTGTCGAAGTACACCTGCCAGTAGTGGTCGTTGTGGCAGTGCGGGCGCACCGCCAGCACCGGCCCGACGAGGGTGAATTCCAGGATTTCCACGTCGACGGCCGGAGCGGCCAACACATTGGGGATGGCCGCCACATGCTGCTTGAGCAAGGCGATGGCGGCGGCATGATCAGTGCTCCCCGCCAGTTTCGCCTTCAGCTCGACACGGCGTGACGGGTTGGCCGTGAAGTTCTGGATGGTCTCGGCAAAGATCTTGTTGTTGCCGACCACGGTCAGCACGTTGTCCGGCGTATCGAGCGTGGTGGCAAACAAGCCGATCTCGCGCACGGTGCCGGTGACCCCGGCCGCGGTGACGAAGTCGCCTACCTTGAAGGGACGCAGCACGATCAGGAAGGCGCCGGCCGCGAAGTTGGCCATCAGGCCGGACCATGCCATGCCGATGGCCACGCCGGCAGCGGCAATCAGCGCGGCGAAGCTGGTGGTCTGGATGCCGAAGTAGCCAAGGATGCCGATCACCAGCACCACGTTCAGCGTGACCGTGATGATCGAGCCCACGTAGCGCAGCAGCGTAGGGTCCACCTTCTGGCGCCCGAGCGACGCTTGCACCATCCGCACTACCATGTGGATCAGCCAGCGGCCAATCACCCAGAAGGCGATGGCCGCGAGCACTTTCACGCCAAAGTCGCTGGCATAGGCCACGGCCAGGTCCTGATATTTCTGCAGCGTGGTCAGCTCCATCGCTTCCTCCTTTTCCTTTTTCCCGACGTTGTGTGCATTGAGCGGCAGTATCGCCGTGCGCACAGCGCAGGTACAGGACGGGATTGCAAAGAATTCTGTCGGAGCCAACCCGCTGGCTGCCACGGGGACAGCCAGTGCGACGCGCAACGCCGGCAGCGCTCAGCCGGCGCGCTGCGACTGCGCATCGCGCAGCGCGGTGCGCAGGCCCTCTTCCACCACCGGGTGGTAGTACGGCATGGCCAGCATCTGGTCGATGGTGAGCGATTGCTGGTAAGCCCAGGCCAGCAAGTGCGCGATATTCTCGGCGCGCGGGCCGGTCCATTCCGCACCGAGAAAGCGCCCGCTTTCCTTGTCGGCATAGACGTGCATCAGCCCACGGTTCTTGAGCATCACGCGGCTGCGGCCCTGGTCCTCGAAGCTCACCTCGCCAGTGACAAAGCTGTCCGGCTCGAGGTCGGCATGGCGCTGGCCCACCATGGCGATCTGCGGGTCGGTGAAGACCACGCCAATCGGGGCGCGGCGCGACAACGGGCGCACCGCCGGATAGGCCGCGGCGTTCTCGCCGGCTGCCTTGCCCTCGTCGGCCGCTTCGTGCAGCAGCGGCAGGACGTCGTTGGCGTCTCCGGCGATGAAGATCGGCGCCGTGCCGCACTGGAGGGTGGCCGGATCGAACACCGGCATGCCGCGCCCATCCAGTTCCAGGCCGGTGTGCTCAAGCCCGAGGCCGCGCACATTGGGCTGGCGGCCGGTGGCGGCGAGCACGTAGTCGAAGCGCTCCGTGACGGTGTTGCCCGAGAGATCGGTAAAGCTGATCACCGCCTCGTCGCCCTCGCGGCGCATCTCGCCAAGCTGCGCGTCCGGGTCAAGGTAGAACTCCTCGCGGTAGCTGGCCACGGCATTGGCCTTGATGGCCGGATCGGTCAGCGGGCCCACGCCGCCGCGCAGCCCGAAGACGCGCACCTGCACGCCCAGGCGGGACAGTGCCTGGCCAAGTTCCAGCCCGATCACGCCGGGCCCGAACACGGCCACGCGGCGCGGCAGGTCGTCCCAGGCGAAGACGTCGTCATTGACCACCAGGCGATCGCCGAACACCTTGAACGGCGGCGGGATGATGGGGCTGGAGCCGGTGGCAATCACCACGCGGCTGGCACGCACCGTGGTGTGCTCGCCAACCTGCAGCACGGTGTTGTCGATAAAGCGAGCATAGCCGCTCACCTTGTCCTCGGCGGGAATGCCATCCACGCCGCGCACCACGAAGCCGACAAAGCGGTCGCGCTCGCGCTTGACGCGCGCCATGACCTCGCGCCCGTCGATGCGGATCTCGCCATCCACATGCACGCCGAAGGGGGCCGTGTGGCGCAGCTCATGCGCGGCCTCGGCCGCGGCAATCAGCAACTTGGAGGGCATGCAGCCCACGCGGGCGCAGGTGGTGCCATAGGGGCCGCCTTCAATGATGACGGCGCGCTTGCCGGCGGCGCGGGCGGCGCGGTACGCGGCCAGGCCTGCCGTGCCGGCGCCGATCACGGCTACGTCGGTCTGGATGGTTTGCACGGTCTGCGGGTTCTGCACGTTCTGCGTGATGGTCATCTCGGCGTTCCTGGTAAAGGCTGTGTCAATCAACGGACCCGATGGCACCAGGTGGCGCTGCCATCGGGTCCGCCGACTGGGACGCGGCTGCCGGACTTGCCGGCGCCGCGCCCTGCGGCGGTCAAGCGTGTTGCGTCGCTGGCCGAGGCTTAGCGAACGAGGTAGGTCTCAAGCGCGTCCGCGCCGCCAATCAGCTTGCCGTTGATGAAGATCTGCGGCGCGGTCATGTCGCCCGACAAGGCACCCAGCACCTTGCCGCGGATCTTGTGCTCCAGCGGCACGTCGATGTAATTGAACCCGTGGTCCGACAGCATCTGCTTGGCCTTGGCGCAGAACGAGCAGCCCACCTTGGAGAACACCACGACCTGGTCGGGCTTCTTGGCGTTGGGGGCGATGTAGTTGAGCATGGTGTCAGCGTCCGACACCTTGAACGGGTCGCCCGGCTCTTCCGGCTCGATGAACATCTTGTCGACCATGCCGTCCTTGACCAGCATCGAATAGCGCCAGCTGCGCTTGCCGAAGCCCAGGTCGGCCTTGTCGACCAGCATGCCCATGCCTTCGGTGAATTCGCCGTTGCCATCGGGAATCATCACGATGTTTTCCGACTCCTGGTCCTTCGCCCACTCGTTCATCACGAACGTGTCGTTGACCGAGACGCACAGGATCGCGTCCACGCCGTGCTTGGCGAACACCGGCGCCAGCTCGTTGTAGCGCGGCAGGTGGGTCGACGAACAAGTCGGGGTGAATGCGCCCGGCAGCGAGAACAGCGCGATGGTCTTGCCTTCGAACAAGTCGGCCGTGGTCACGGTCTTCCATTCGTTGTTCTCGCGAACGCGGAACGTGACATTGGGGATGCGTTGACCTTCACGGGATTGCAGCATGGATTAGCTCCTGGATGACTTGGGGTGAATGGCCGCGTGTTGCAGCGAAGACCCGATTCTGTTCGTCCGGAGGTGATTTGTACAATTCATCGTTACAAAGACGATGATTGATTTTTGCTATGACCAGTGGATAGCCTGACCCTATGGGGTTGTTGCAAGCCTTCGAAGAAGGCTTCGCATGCCTGATACATCGTTGCCATTGCGGCGGCACTACTTGATGTAACCTTTGAATCACTTAAATAGGCAGAAAAAGCGCTAGCCACGGAAAGTTCGCACGACTTTTCAGATAATTCTCAGATCTATCTGCCGGCGCACCCCTTACATTTGGGCCAAGGCATGCACTTCCAGGGTGGGCGCCCGGCGTCGCTTGAAGGCTGCAAACCCATGCGTGTGCAGATCCGGCACGCCGCAGCGCGCCTCCCTCCACGAGAATCCCTTATGCGCATCTGCAGTTTCCCGCGTCCGGTGGAAGGCTCGGCCACCCTGAGCCGGCGTGTGCCGGCGAACTGGTGGCGCCGCCAGCTGTTGGTGCTGCTGGCGCTTTGCCACGGCCCGCCGGCGCCGGCTGCCCTGCCAGCCGAGCCGCTGCGCACGCTGCAGCTGAGTTCCCAGGTGCGCCTGGATTCCGCCGGCACGCGCGACGCCATCGACAGTGCCGCGGCGCCCCAGGGCAACGATGCGGCGTTGCATGCATGGCGCCGCGCGCACAAGGTCTTGCGGGTGGGCGTGGTTGGCAACTACCTGCCGCCGTTCGACCTGGTCGACCTGAAGGGGGACTATCGCGGGATCTCCGCGGACTACCTTGCCGTGGTGGTAGCCAGGCTTGGGGTGCCGGCGCAGATCCAGCGCTATCCCTCGCACGAACTGGCACGCAGCCAGCTGGCCAACGGCGCCATCGACCTGACCACCACCTCGCTGGACAGCCCCGCCACCGGCACGCGCACCGCGCCGTACCATGACCATCGCCTGATCGAGGTGGTGTCCCGGCGAGACGGCGCGCGCAACGACACCAACCGCGCCATCGGCTACCTGGCGGGCGAAGTCTCGCCGGCCGCGCTGCAGCGGGCGTACCCTGGCGCGCAGCTGCTGCCGTTCGACAACCTGCTAAGCGCGCTCGACCAGCTCTCCCGGGATGCGGACTTCGTCATGGTCACCAGCGCCACCGCCGCCGGCTACCTCGTCGAGCAATACCGGTACGACGAACTGACGGCGCGCAACTTCGCGCCGCTGGCGCAAGAGGGCGTCACCTTTGCAGTGATCGATCCCGCGCTGGGCCGGATCATCGACCAGACGCTGGCGCAGATGCCCGCGGCGCTCAAGCGCGAGATCGACACCCTCTGGAGTGCCAGCTCGCTCGAATTCGACCTCACCGACAAGCTCAATCTCTCCACGGCCGAGCGCGCGTGGATCGCCAGCCACCCGGAGGTGCGCTACCTGGTGGCGCGCGACTTCGTCCCGTTCCAGTTCGTCGACGCCAAGCAGCGCCCGGACGGGCTCACCGAGCAGGTGCTGCAACTGATCGCGCAGCGCACCGGGCTGCGTTTCGTGCCTTACTGGCCGACCAGCGCCGCGGACGTGACCGCCGCGCTCGAGAACGGCTCGCTGGATGTGGTGCCGACCCTGCCGCTCAACCATCCCGCCACCAGCCACGCCCCGCTCTCGGTCAGCGCGCCCTATTTTTCCGGCAACTGGGTGGTTGTCACACGCGCCGGCAACGACAGCATCAAGAGCCTGCCCGACCTTGCCAACAAGGTGATCGCCGTGCCGCCATTCAACGGCGTCTACGATCTCGTGCGCGCCAACTACGCGGTGAACCAGCGCGAGGCCGGCTCGTACGAGGAGGCGTTCCGCATGGTCGCCACGGGACGCGCGGATGCCACCATCTCCAGTGCCTTCATGGCCGACTATATGCTCACGCGAACCTATGCCGGCCGGCTCAAGGTGGCGGCGGCCACGGGCGGCGTGCCGCTGGAAGTCGGCGTGGGTGTCAGCAACCAGCACCCGGAGTTGCTGGACATCATCAACAAGGCCATCCTCAGCATCTCGCGCGACGATCTCGGCGCCATGCGCGCACACTGGACGGAAATCCGCTCGCCGGGCTTCACCTGGCGCCAGTTCATGCCGTGGCTGATGGCGGGCGCGGCCGCCCTGCTGCTGGTGAGCCTGCTGTTTCTGGCGTGGGTGACCTCGCTGCGGCGCCAGGTAACCCAACGCACCGCGGCCGAGCATGCCTTGCAGGACCAGGTTGCATTCCAGACGGCGGTGCTCGACGGCATTCCCCAGCCTATCTACCTGCGCGACAACCAGTTCCGCATGATCACCTGCAACACCGCCTACGAAGCGGCGCTGGGCACGACGCGGCGGGCGCTGGCCGGGACCGGGCCGGCCTTCGTGCGCTCCGCCGTCAACCCCGATATCAGCCACGAAGAACTGATGGCGGTGTATCAGCGCGTGTTGCGCACCGGCCTGCCGTTCAGCGCCGATCGCCAACTGACCATCGGCGGCGAGTTGCGCAGCGTGATCAGCTGGGTGGTGCCGCTGCGCCGCGCCAATGGCGGCACGGCCGGGATCGTCGGGGGCTGGATCGATGTAACGGAACGCCAGCAGATGCTGGCCGAACTGGCTGCGGCCAAGAATCGCGCCGAGGCGGCCAACCGCGCCAAGTCGACATTCCTGGCCTCGATCAGCCATGAGATACGCACGCCGATGAACGCCATCCTCGGGATGCTGGAACTGGTGCTGACGCGCCTGCACGCCCACAACGAGGATCGCGAGCAACTCGACGCGGCGCATGGCGCGGCAACATCGCTGCTGTCGCTGCTGGACGACATCCTGGACCTCTCCAAGATGGAGGCCGGCAAGTTCACGCTGCAACCCCGTGCCGCCAGCCTGCGCCAGGGCCTGCATGAAGTCGTGCAGATGTTCGGTCCCGTCGCCTCGCACAAAGGCCTGGCCTTGAACGTCAGCGTGAGCGATGCCGTGGCGCCGGTGCATCGCGTGGATATCCTGCGCATGAAGCAGGTCATCAGCAACTTTCTATCCAATGCCATCCGCTTTACCGAGCGCGGAGGCGTGGATATCCGGCTCGACGGCGCTGCCTCGCGGGGATCCTCGCAAGCGCTGTGCCTCAGCATCAAGGACACCGGCATCGGCATTCCCGCGGAGGCGATCGGCAAGCTGTTCCGGCCCTTTTCCCAGGTGGAGTCAACCGAGCGCACGAATACCGGCGGCACCGGCCTCGGCCTGTCCATCGCACAAAACCTGGTACGCAAGATGGGAGGCGAGATCACCCTGGAGAGCGAGCCTGGACACGGCACGCAGGTGCTGGTGCGCCTCAGCCTGGAGGTCTCGGCCTCGCTGCCCCAGGCAGACGCGCCGGCGAGCGGCAATGCGGGCATCGCGCTGTTTGCGCCCGGCGCCCGGGTGCTCATCGTGGACGACCACGCGCCCAACCGGCTTTTGATGGAGCGCCAGCTTGAGCGGCTTGGCGTTGCCGTGGATACGGCGGAGAACGGCGTCCTCGCCTTGCAGGCACTGCTGCGACGTCCGCCGGACCTGATCATCTGCGACTGCATGATGCCGGTGATGGATGGCTTCAGCCTGACGCAGGCGATTCGCGCGCGCAAGGATGCCCTGCGCAGCATCCCGATCATCGGCTGCACCGCGAGCGCGCAGAGCGAGGATCACCTGCATGCGCTGGCTGCGGGAATGAGTGAAGTGATGGTCAAGCCGGTGGGACTGGCCACGCTGGAACGCGCGCTGCGCGGGCATCTGCGCCGCGCACGTGGCACGGCGAAAGGCGATGGCAAGCCGGGCTAGCGTCCCGTTTCCGTCGTGGGCGCGGTGGCACCGTCGAAACAGTTCTGAGACATCCACCACCGCGCCCACCCCACCACGAGACCATCACGGCGTGATAGATCGTGGTGCTTTGCCGCCGGTACCGGCAGATGGATGAGCGAGCAGGGATGCCGCTACCGGTGGCCTCACCACGAAACCAACGTCGCAAGCAGTATCGTGGTCGCCTACACTGGTAACGGCACGGGAGATGCCAACATGCCAATGGGACGACCGAAGCCGGATCTGGTGTTGAGCGAAGGCGAGCGGTCTCAACTTGCGTCGATGGCGCGTTTGCGGAGTATCCAGCGTCGCTGGTTGCGCGGGCACGCATCGTTTTGGGAACAGGACACTGTCTAGCCCGCTGACGCGGGGGTGTCTCTTTAGGGCGGGGTTTTGATGCTTCTAGCTGCTGATGCAGAATAGCGTGAGTGGGCGATGTTTTAGCGCTTCTAGCTGCTGTCGCGGCTGTACGGTGTTGGCCGTTTTAGAACGTGTGAGATGTCACTTTTCTTTACTCGTAAAGAAAAGTAACCAAAAGAAAGCGATCCTTGCAGGAGGCTGGCGTGTCGGGGTTGCGTAGCCCGGTGGTTTCGTCGTCAGGCCCCGGGTTTTAATGGACTCGTGCCGTTACCGGTTTGAATGGCCACGATTCTGTGAATGGCACTGGTTTCGTGGTGAGGCTACTCGGTAGCGGAGTCCTTGCCTATTCACCCATCTGCCGGTACCGGATCGGAGTATCACGATATATCACGCCGTAATGGTTTCGTGGTGGGGTGGGCGCGGTGGTGAATCCCTCAAAACTATTCCTCGGTGCCACCGCGCCCACGACGGAAACGGGACGCTTGCAACTTCGTGGCCGCCCGCGCCGCGAGCGATAGACCGCTTGAAATTCGTGGTGGTGGCTACCGGTGGGGGCCACCACGAAACCCTGGGCACTGGCAGGGTCGTGGTGATCTAAACTGGTAACGGCACGAGTCCATTAGCACCCAGGGCCGTACGACGAAACCATTGGGGTCCCCAATGACGCCACGCCAGCCTCCTGCAAGGATCGCTTTCTTTTGGTTACTTTTCTTTACGAGTAAAGAAAAGTAACATCTCACACGTTCTAAAACCGCCAACACCGTACAGCCGCGACAGCAGCTAGAAGCGCTAAAACACCGCCCACTCACGCCATTCTGCATCAGCAGCTAGAAGCATCAAAACCCCGCCCAGCAAGCGCCAAAACCCGCCTCAGCGGGCCACAAGCAATACACATCGCACACTTCCCCCAACCTACAATTCCTGCTCCAAGCTCAGCGAACGAATCAGCGGAACGGGACACCAGCGCCCGTAGCATGGCAATGGCGGGAGCGGGGATGCGCTCAGGCCGCGCGGGGCGGCGGGCGCAGCGCGGCAAGCGTCGCGTCGAGCTCCGCAACCGATGCGGCAAGAATCGGCAGCAAGGCTTGCGCGGTGGCGAGATCGCCGAACTGGGCAACGGATTCGAGCCGGCCGCACAGCGTGACCAGGGCCGCGCACTCCAGGATCCGGGCCGAGCCCCTGATGCGGTGCGCGCCGCTGCCAAAGCGCTGCCAGGTGCCATCCATCAGTGCCGTGCGCATCGTCTCGAGATCGGCGCGGTTGGTTTCGACCAGGCTGTCCACCAGGTCCCTGACGATATCCGCATCACCGCCCGCAAGCGTGTCGAGCAGCGTGCCGATGGCCACGCGTTCGCCGGGCGACACCGCGACAAATCCGTGCTCGGCCAGTGCGCGCGCCAGCGAACTGGCGTTGACTGGCGCGCTCAGCGTGGCATCGAAGGCGGCGCCATGGGCCGCGTCAACCACGCTCGCGTCGGCGCCGGCCTGCACCACCGCAAACAGCAGGCTGTCCGCAGACAGGCCGAAGTCGCCGCGCGAGGGCTCACCGACATGGTCGTGGGCAAGCCAGACCAATACCAGCCTGGGCTGCTCGCCTGTGATGGGAGCCGCATCCGGCCTGGCCAGGTCCTCCTGCTCGACGGAAAAGCCCAGGCCCGCGAGCACGGTCGCGAGCCCGCTGATTTGCAACGCTTGCACGCCACTCTCGGTAGTACTGAGTAACAGCGCCCGGATCATGAATTCATCTTTGTGAACATTTGCATATTGTTGAAGCCTGCCGATGTGCGGCCACTGGCTGGCGTCATTGGGCCGGGGTCAGGCGGCAGCGCCGCGCAAAGTCGACCAGGTCCACCAGCGAGGTGACCTGCAGCTTGCCCATGATGCGGGTCTTATGGCTGCTCACCGTCTTGTTGCTGATAAATAACAGCTCCCCGATCGCTTTGTTGGACAATCCCCTGACCAGCATCTGCAGGATGACGATCTCCTTGTCCGAGAGCAACTCAAGCCGCTCTTCGTCCGCCCGCAGGGTGATCTGCGGCAGGTCGCGCTCGAAGCGCATCTCGGGAAATAACCATGTAGCCGGCCATCACCGCCTCGACGCAGCGCACGATCTCCTTCATGTCCTGCATCTTGCTGACGAAGCCCTGGGCACCCGCCTGCCGCACCCGCGGCGCGAAGGTTGCCTGGTCCTGGCCGGAAATCACCAGGATCCGGATCGGCGGATAGATCAGCTTCAGGCGCGGGATCACGTCCAGGCCGCTGATACGGGGAATATCCAGGTCCAGGATGGCAAGATCGGGCTCGAACTGCCCCCCGCGTCAGAATGGTTGTCGCCCCGATAGAATCAGAACCCCGGGGGCGAGGATGAAGGACGAGAGTGGCCAGGTACGGAAAGGAATTCAAGGACAGGGCTGTGGCGCGCATGCTGCCGCCCGAGAGCGCATCGCCGGAAGACGTTGGGCGCGAGATTGGCGTTGGTGTGGATACGCTTGAGCGTTGGCGCAGTGAGTCGCTGTCCAGGCCCGCTCGCGAGCGGGCCTGGACAGCGGCCGCCCGGTTCGACGCGGTGCTGACCACCGCCGCCATGGACGAGGCAGCCAAGAGCGCCTGGTGTCGTGCCAACGGGGTGTACCTGCAGGATCTGGTCAACTGGCGGCAAAGCGCGACGCAGGCGCTGGCCGAGCCGGATGAGGCGCGCGCCAGCCCAAGCCAGACCAAGCAGGACCGGCGCCGCATCAAGGAACTCGAGCGCGATCTGCGCCGCAAGAATGCGGCGCTGGCCGAGACGGCGGCCTTGCTGGTGCTGTCAAAAAAACTCGAGGCGATCTTCCACAAGGGCGAGGACGAATGATCGGCCTCGAAGATCGCCAATTCGTGGCCCAGAACATCCGCGTGGCGCACACCGATGGCGCGCGGTTGCGTCTGGCGTGCGAGACCGCCGGCATCGACCTGCGCACGCTGCAGCGATGGAAGGCTGGCGAAGGTCTCACATCGGGCGATCGCAGGCCGGACGCAGTGCGTCCGACATCTGCCCATGCCTTGAGCCCGGCCGAGCGCGCAACGCTGTTGAGCGTAGCCAACGAGGCGCGCTTCGCCGATATGCCGCCAGCGCGCATCGTGCCCATGCTGGCCGACGAAGGTGTGTACATTGCCAGCGAGTCGAGCTTTGCTCGCGTGCTGCGTGAACACGGCCAGACCGAGCACCGCGGTCGAGCCAAGGCCCCCAAGGTCATCCGGCCGCCGACCACGCACATCGCCACGGCGCCGCGCCAGGTCTGGTGCTGGGATATGACCTACCTGCCGGCCACTGTGATCGGGCAATGGTTCCACCTGTATCTGATTCTGGACCTCTACAGCCGCAAGATCGTGGGCTGGGAGGTGCACGACAGCGACGACTCGCTGCACGCCGCGCACCTGGTGCGCCGCACGGCGCTGGCCGAGGGCATCGCCACCATGCCCGTCAAGCCGGTGCTGCACGGCGACAACGGCGCCACGCTCAAGGCCACGACCGTGCTGGCGATGCTGTACTGGCTGGGTGTGAAGCCCTCGTACTCCAGGCCGCGCGTGAGCGACGACAACGCCTATGCGGAGTCGCTGTTCCGAACCGCCAAGTACCGGCCAGAGTTCCCTGTCAATGGCTTCGTCGATCTGGACGCAGCCCGGGCCTGGGCGACCCACTTCGTGCGTTGGTACAACGTTGACCACCGCCATAGCGGCATCCGCTATGTCAGCCCATCGCAGCGGCACGTCGGCGATGACCGGAAGATCCTCGCGGCTCGGCATGAAGTCTACCTTCAGGCCCGCGAACGCACCCCGGCTCGCTGGTCAGGCAGCACGCGTAACTGGACGCCCGTCGGCGCCGTGACGCTTAACCCTGAACGGGACTCGGTGGTGGCCATGGCGTCACAGACAAAAGAAATACAGCCGTTGGCTGCATGACTGAGGCGACAACCACCTTGACGCGCGCCGACTGCTTGGCGGCTTCGATTGCGGCCTGGCCATTGTCAGCTTCCAGAATATTGCTGACCCCGAGCACTTGCGACAACTGGGTCTTGACCACCAGGCGCAGTGCGGGGTGATCGTCGACGATCAGGATAGTTGCCACTCGCGTTCCCCCCAAGATTGCCAAAAAACAGACTCACCTGCGCCGGGCGACAACCGGCAACTAACAAGGTGAAGCGCGGATTATGTGGCGAAATTACCCAAGAGCTGGCGAGAAATTTCCGAATAAGCCATCGGAAATTTCCCAAAGGAGGGAGAACTCAGCCCTGAATCGTGCGCTGGCACTTCAGTTCGGCGTCTAGGAATATCCGGCGCAGTGAGAAAAAGATCACTGTCGAACACTGTAACCCACAACGGATCGCGACGATCTCCAGCACGGAGATGCCGAGCCGCAGCCGGCGCAAGGCCTCGGGATCCGCGCCGCAGATTTCATTGAATGCCTCCACACTCAATCCGTACTCAAAGTCTCTTCTGCTTGCCTTGGTCACGTTCTCTCTTATTTATTTGGTTCTTCAGACTTCTGTGTGGGTCGCCGGGCGAAGTCCGGCGCAGGCGTAGCAAGAGCGATCGCGTGCAATCTCGCGCAGGTGTAGCTCCCCTCTCCCGCGCAGCGGGAGAGGGGTTGGGGGAGAGGGCGGGCATCCGCAAGAGCGAGGCGCTTCACCTTGAGCTAGCGCCCACCCTCTCCCCCGGCCCCTCTCCCATTTCATGGGAGAGGGGAGCAAACCAGCGCATTGCATCGTGTCGCTCTCGCTCGGATGGAGGACCCACACGAAATTTTGCAGGGTTTTCGTAGTCTGCCGGAGGGATTCTTTCCTCAAGCAACGAAGGCTCTGAATCAAACTGCCTGCACGGGCGCGCCGAAATGAGGAAATTTCTCAAACCGGCGTGGCGTTCCCAGCGATACAGTCAGCAGTCACAAATTCAGGACTTTCCTCGGCGCGCCGCGCCGCCATCTCAAGAGCGCAAGGAACTCTGCCATGAGCGATGTCACCCCTGTTTGCCCGCGCCAGTCACCAGGGCCAATGGAGCGGCCCCCGCGATGCATGCACTTTCGCCATTCGTCGTGGATCGGTGCCCATGCCGGCTAACCGCTCGCTCGCCAAATCCCACATCGTCATCGCCGACGACCATCCCGTCATGCTGGTGGGCTTGAGGGGCCTGCTGGCGCAGTTCGAGGGCATAGAGATCGCTGGCATCGCGAGGAACTCGACCGAGATCCTCGCGGCGCTGAGCCGGCAGCCGTGCGACGTCCTGCTGACGGACTATGTGATGCCGGGCGGAGCCCATGGTGACGGCCTGCACATGATCGAGCTCGTGCGGCGCCGCTATCCCGCCCTGTCGATCCTGGTGGTCACCATGCTGGACAACCCCGCGCAGATCGGCAAGCTGGTCCGGTTCGAACGCTTGTCCGTGGTCAGCAAGCTAGACGATGCCTCGCAAATCGCGGTCGCCCTGGCGCAGGTGCTCGACGGCGTGCGCTACCTGTCGCCGACAATCCAGCGGCTGCTGGACAGTGTCGGCCCGCCCGTGGACGTGCGCGCCCGGTTCGGGCCGCTCAGCCCGCGCGAGGTCGACGTGATCCGGCTTTACCTGTCGGGCATGTCCGTCAGCCAGATCGCCGTCAACCTCGGGCGCAGCATCAAGACCATCAGCACGCAAAAGATGTCCGCCATGCGCAAGCTCGGGCTGCGCGGCGACCTGGATCTCTTCAGCTACGCCGCCTCCGTCGGCCTGCTCGGCCAGCCCCGCACGCTGGCCGCGGGCAAGCTGGCGGCATCGCCAAGGGACAGCGGCCCGCAATAGGGGAAGAACAGGCCACGGCCGATGCAAGTCCGGTGCCGATCGGGCTCGGCACCCTGAACAATCGCAGCCCGACGGCCGGGTCGGCCTGCGCGACGGACGTATGGATATTATCGCCGGGCACCGTGATGGGGCCGAGCAGGGATCGGGGACACCAGCAGGGCTTTCAACGGATTCACTGGACTTTCCCACGGGTGCCAGCGACCATGGACGGGCACGAGTCTGCGCTTGACGGCTGCCGTGGCGATCCGTTGAGCCCTGTCACGAACTATCCATCCAGCTAGCGCCTGTCATGCCGCGCGGGCAAGGGGGCATCAAATGAACCGTCTTCGATACTCGGTGGACCTGTCGTACGAGGTCCTGGATGCCGAGGCTGACTTCCTGTTCAACATCGAAGCCGCCCGTACCGCTCGCCAGAGCATCGTTTCCGAGCGCCTGACGGTGCCGCCCGTGCTGCGCATGGACCAGTACACCGATGCCGTGCTGTGCAACCGGCTGATCCGCCTGCGCGCCCCGAAAGGGCACCTGGCGATCCACTATGACGCCGTGGTCGATATCGACCACCGCCTCGACGATCCCTCGACCTTGCACGAAGTGCCGATCGCGCAACTGCCATTCGAGGTGCTGCCCTACCTGGCGCCCAGCCGCTACTGCGAATCCGACCGGCTGATGGAGTTTGCCCTGCGGGAGTTCGGCAGGGTGCCGTGGGGCTACTCGCGCATCGTGGCGATCCGGGAATGGGCACGCAACCATGTGCGTTTCCTGTCGACGTCGACCAATGAGCGCACCTCGGCCGTGGATACGATCGTCGAGCGTACCGGCGTGTGCCGGGATTTCGCGCACCTGATGATTGCCATCTGCCGGGCGCTGAGCATTCCCGCGCGCATCTCCAGCAGCCTGGACTACGGCGCGGATCCCGCGCTCGGGCCGCCGGATTTCCATGCCTTCGTGGAAGTCTTCCTGTCGGGCAGGTGGTATCTCGTCGACCCCTCTGGCACCTCGATTCCCACCGGCCTGCTGCGTATCGGCACGGGACGGGATGCGGGCGAGATTCCGTTCGCGGCGATCTTCGGCAAAGTGGAGTCCGAGCGGCCCTTCGTGCAGGTCCATGCGGTGACCGATGCGGCGCTCGGCCTGGAGATGCCGCTGTATACCGACTGGGGCATCTGCACCTGGTAAGCCGTGGCGGCCGGCCTATGCATTCCGTGCAGGCATCGGCGGTGGCATCTGGGGTGGCGTATCCGCCGCCACCTCCGCCAGCAGCCAGGAAACAAAGATCCGGACCAATGGGCTATGCCACTTGTCCTCAAGGCAAACAAAGTAATAGGACTTGGGCGAGACATAAGTGGCGTCCAGCAACCGCACCAGCCGCCCCGCCTTCAGGTCCTCCCTCGCCACGTAATCGGGCAAAAGGGCGACCCCCATGCCGCTGAGCGCCGCCTGCAACCCCATGGTCAGCGATGCATAGCGCGGCCCGCGCAGCGCCCTGGGCGCCGCCATGCCGATCACATCGAAGTAACCCGCCCACGCCTCCAGCGCCTCCGCCTGGTGCAACAGCGGCAGGTGTTCCAGCGCAGCCTGGGCGGACGCCGCCTGCGCCAGCAGTTCGGGCACGCACACCGCAAACAAGGCCAGCGGCATCACCTTGACGCCAGCATGCCCATCGGGCGGGCCTGTGCAGACCTGGATCGCGCCGTCCAGGCCGGACGCGCGCAGATCCACCGTGCCTGCCTTGGCGGTAACGTTGACCTGGATCTGGGGATGGGCCTTGGCAAACCCCGGCAGCCTCGGCAGCAACCAGATATTGCCCAGCGAAACCGGCACGCGCAGATCGAGCCGGCCGCCGCTGCCCCTGCTCGTCAGCACCTCCAGCGTGGCCTCCTCCAGTTCGGCAATCACCTTGCGCACCGCGCGCAGATATTGCTCGCCTGCCTGGGTGGGCAAGACCGCGCCCTTGCGGCGGGTCAGCATGGGCACGCCGAGGTATTCTTCGAGCTCTGTCAACTGCTTGCTGACCGCGCTCTGCGTGAGGCAAAGCTCGTCGGCCGCGCCGGTCACGCTGGCTAGCCTGACGGTAGCTTCTAGCGCCACCAGGTGGGACAGCGCGGGCAAGTGCCTGCCGTTCGTGCTTCTCATGAGGCCGGTCTGGTCGCAAAAGGGTGGAGAGGATGGCGGGCATGCTGCGAGCCCGCGCGGGCACACGGGCACGCGACGGCGCCCATGAGCGCTACGCGGACAAAAGTCAAAGACGGCGGGTCAGCCGATGCGCCAGGCCGGCGCCGTGCCATCCTCCGGCGCGCTCGCGCGCAGGTAGTCGCTGGTTTCGGCGCAGCGCTCCCGGTTGCTCCGGCGCACCTGCAAGCCATTGAGCACGCCGCCGATCACGTTGGCGTGGGCCCGGTCCAGGTACTTGAGCGCTTCCACCACCTTCTCCTGCGGCGTGTTGTCGGCACGCACGAACAGCAGCGTGGCGCCGGCAACGCGGCTGACCAGCGCGGCGTCGGCCACCGCGAGGATGGGGGGCGTATCCACGAGGACCAGGTCAAAGCCCGCAGCGCAGGTGAGCAGCACCTCGCGCAGGGCCGGCAGCATCAGCAGCTCGGATGGATTCGCCGGCCGCGTGCCGGCCGCGAGCAGCCACAGCCCGCCAACCGCGGTGGGCTGGATTGCATCGTGCAGCGTGAGGGACCCGCCCAGCAGGTCGGCCAGCCCCAGCGTGCCCTCCAGGCCGAATTGCCCGGCCACGCGGGCACGGCGCAGGTCGGCATCGACCACCAGCACGCGCATACCGGCCTCCGCCGCCAGCACGGCCAGGTTGACCGCGCCGAAGGTCTTGCCCGCGCCCGCGCAAGCGCTGGTGATGGCCACGATGTGGTTGGCCGCGCCGTCCATGGCGAAGTGCAGCGACGCGCGCAAGGTGCGCAGCCCCTCCACGGCCGGGGCATGCGGATACTGCCGCGCGAGCAGGTACCGGTCGTGCAGCACCGTGTCTTCATGCGCCGCGCTCGCGCGCACCGAGGCGGTGGACACGCAGCTGCGCAGGCTCGCCCGCGCCACGCCGTCCGTGCCGCAGGCGAGCCGTACCGCCTGGCCCGGCTCGCGCGCGGACAAGACCGGTGCGCGCAACGGGCACGGCAGCACCAGGCGGCTGCGCTCCAGCTCGAGCTGCTCGGGGCTGAACACGACCTCGCCCACCATCCGCAGCGCCAGGCTCCCCTCGATCGCGGCAGCGCTCTCCATGCCCCGGGACGCGCGGCTCTTGCGGGCCGCCAGCCCGGTGCCGGCCAACAGGCCCAGCAGCGCCGCCAGGCCCGTCACCAGCGCGCGATCCGGGCCGACCGGCAGCGTAGGTGCCACCGCAAGGTCCACGAGCCGTACATCGCTGCTCTGGTCGGAGTGCGCCAGCGCCAGCAGCTGCGCCTGCCTGCGCAAGGACATGTACATGTCCTCGGCCACCTTCACATCGCGGCTCAGCGCCCCCGACTCGCGCTCCGCCTCGGACAACCCTTGACGCCGGCTATCCATGCTGCGCCTGTCGCCGCGCAGCTGCTCGATCTGCTCGTCGATCGCCCGCACTTCCTGGCTCTGCGGCATGAAATTGCGCAGCAGGCGCGCACGCTCGAGCCGCAGCCCCGATATCTGCCGCTGGTACTCGATGCTGCCGCTGAGGTAGGACTGGGACTCCTGGGAAGGCTGCAAGGACCCGGCGCGCGCGCGGTACCGGGCCAGGGCCGCCTCGGCCGCCTCCAGTTCGGCCTTCACGCGTGGAAGCTCGCTGGAGACGAAGTCCAGCTGCTGGTCGGCCTGCTCCCGCCGGTGGCCGACCTGCGTATCGACGATCGAGCGCGCCACGGCATTGACCACGGCCGCGGCATGCTCCCGGTCGGGGTCGCGCCAGACGATACGCACCGCGTCGGCGCTGGCGGCTGCACCAGCGGCCGCACCGGCCACCCCGCCATTCGGCCCGATTGCCGTGGCCGTGCCCCGCTGCGGCTCCAGCTTGAGTCCGCGGGCCAGCATGTCGACAGCCGTGACGGCGTCGCGGCGCATCACCACGAACTCGGTCCCCGCGCGCGCGGTGAGCTGCGCCAGCTTGAGCGATACGCCATTGCCCCGCGCAATATCGCCGACCTTGCCCGTCAGCAGCAACGCGCCGTCCTCGCCCAGCAGGCGAAAGCGCTGATCGCCCAGCGCCACCAGCGTCAGTGGCTGGTTGAGCAGCGCGTCGGGCACGTTGAGCGCGATCAGGCCGATCTGCTCACCGCCCCAGGCGTAGGCGGACAGGCTCTCCAGCGGCGCGGGTAGCGGCGCAGTCAGCGGCCCGGCCTGAGCGCCACCGGCAAACCGCGCCCATAGCGCGCCGGCCACGGGCAGCGTATGCGGGGCGGCGACGATATCGAGCCGGGTTTCCCGCACCACCGGCGCCAGCACCGCGCGGCTGGTCAGGGCATCCGGGCGCAGTTCGTCGGCGGGCTGCCCCGGGTTGGCCGTGCCTTGCCCATTCAGCGCAAGCTGCCTGGCCGGCTCCGGGCGCACCAGTACATCCGCCTGGTACACGGCAGGCAGCGACCACGCGTAAAGCGCGCCGCACAGCGCGCCGCACAGCATGGCGGCAAGGATCCAGCCGGCATGGTCAAGGAGTGCCCGGGCCGCGCCCCAGCGCGCGCGGGAGCCCGGTTGCCGGGATGCCGGCGACAGGCCCATTTCGGTAAAGGTAATCACGGTCCGCTCCCCCCCATGCACGTCATGCCCTTCATGCGCTCAGTGCGCATGATGCGCACAGACAGCCAGCGCGCGCGCCTGGCCCACCCCTTCCGGCAAGGCCAGCCCGCCATCCCCGCTGGACAGCAGGCGCCCGTATTCGCGCCTGACGAGGCCGTAGCACTCGCAGACGTGCAGCTCCAGCCGGACCCGGTCGATCACCGTGATGTGGCCGCGGCTGTAGTGGATCAAGCCGAGATCCGCCAGTTTCCTGGCGGCCTCGGTCACGCCCTCGCGGCGCACGCCCAGCTTGGTGGCGATAACCTGCTGGGTAATGGCGATCTCGTTCGAGCAAAGCCGGTCAATGGCGAACAGCAGCCAGCGGCAAACCTGCTGGTTAAGCGAGTGATAGCGGTTGCACACCGCGGTCTGCGCGATCTGCGTGAGCAATGCCTGCAGGTACAGCAAGGTCAGCCGCAGGATTGCCGGCGAGCGCAGCAGTTCTTGCCGCAGCTTGTTCGCGGCGAGCCGGTAGCCAAACCCGGGCGTGTGCACCTCCAGCCGATAGGGCATGGCATGGCCACCCGTCACCACCGGGATGCCGACCATGCCCTCGTTGCCTACCGTGGCGATCTCGACGGTGGTGGCGTCCTCCAGGAAGGACAGCATGGAGACGACTGCCGTGGTCGGGAAATACACATGGTTGGTATGCTGCCCGCAATCGGTCAGCAGTTGCCCGGGGCGCAGGCGCACCAGTTCGAGGTGGTTGGAGATGGCCTCCCAGTCGCCGCGCGGCAAGCCGCGCAAGAGGTGATTGACGTCCGGAGCTAATCGCTGGCTGTGCATCACGTGTTTCCCCTGCAAGACCCAAACTGCCCAACGTTTCCTGCCCACCAGCCCTGGTTTATTTTCCAAGTTGCTTGGTGAAGAACAGGGTCTGGATGGTCGGCGTAATCTGCTCGAGCACCCGGTTAAAGCGCACGGCATCCGACGTACCCACATACACCACGTCGAGCGGCTCCATGCGGAACTGCGTCGACAGCAGCAAAGCATCCACCTGCGTCATGTCAAGCCGGTACACGGCCGGCTGGGTCGGGCTTTCGCGCACGCCGCGGATCACGAATACCTGGCGCGGGTCGGCAGCGCGGATGTCGATGCTGTTGACGCCGGCAAGCGCGTCGGCCAGCGTGAGGCGGCCCTTGTTCATCAGCAGCGAGGTCGGCTTGACCACTTCGCCCATCACGAAGATCCGGCTGGCGAGCCGGTCAGGCACGTTGACGACGTCGCCGCCCTGCAAGAGAAAATCGCCAACGCCATTGCGCCGCTCGGTCAGCGTATCGAGATCCAGCTCGTAGACCTTGTCGCCGCGCGTCAGCCTGACCTTCTGCACGTCGGCGTCGGGCAGCGTGCCTCCCGTGCGCGCGATGGCGTTGATCATCGAGAGCGGCACATCGGTGACCTGCAGCGATCCCGGGTTCTTTACCAACCCGGTGACGTCGATCCGGCTGTTGCGGTACGACACCACGCGCACGTCGACCCGGGGGTCCCGGATCTCCTTGGACAGTGCCGTGGAGATCATGCTGCGCACCTGCTCCACGGTCTTTCCGCCAACCCGCAGCATGCCCACGGGCGGATAGTAGACTTCGCCATTCGCGCCCACGCGAAACCCGTTCTGCTCCAGCGGCCCCTGCTGTTGCGCGCCGTCGGCGCCGGGCGCCATCGGGATGGGCTGCATGTTCGCCGCGCTGGAACTCAGCTGCGGGTTGTACAGCACCGTGACGCCCAGCAGGTCCTGCGGGCCGATGCGGTACTCGTACTTCGCGATGCTCTCGGCAAGGTTCGCGCCCGTGGCGGGCGTCACCTGGCTGTTGGTCGTGGCGACCGCGTCAATCTGGCGAGAGATCACCGCCGAGTTGATCAGTTGCACCGGGTAGGCTTGCGTGCCAGTCTTGGCACCCATGTCGTCCTGCAGGCGACTCGAGTCGAGCGCCGGACCCGGCGCCCACGCACATCCGCCGAGAACGGCAACGAATGCAAGAGCGGGAAAGATCCTGGTTGCCATGGCAGCGTTTCCTTGTCGTGAACCGCATTCAAGTCGGTAGAGGGCGATCCGCCTGCAACGATCCATCTGGGGCTCCGCCCCCGGATAGCTGCAAGATTCACGCCAAAGCCTGGTCTTTATGTGTGATAGGCCACAGTCGCGCAGGCAAGCCTGCACCCAGGCGTGGCCCCCGAAAGTCACTCCTCCCGCAAGGGCATCAAGCCCTGCGTGGAAGCCGCCATGCCTGCACCCGCAAGCGTCATGGCTTGCTCCGGCTCGCGTGCAGGCGCCTTTCGCTGCGGCGTGCCGTCGCTGGTGTAGGTCGCGCACGGCATGCCCAGCTCCCGTGCGATGTGCCCGCCCAGGCGCAATGCCAGCGCAGCAATGGTGATGGTGGGGAAATTCGCGCCGACGGTCGGAAACACCGAGCTGCCGGCCACGTAGAGATTCGAGATGCCGTGGACGCGGCTATTGCGGTCCACCACTCCCATTGTTGGCGAATCATGCATGCGCGTGGTGCCCATGTGGTGCCAGGTACCTTCGAGTTCGGCGGGCCAGGGCTGGCCCTCGACGGGTGGATCCAGCGTAACTTGCGCCACGCCGCTGCTTTGCAGCTCTTGCGCCAGCAACGCGAAGGTGCGGTCGAAGGTACGCTGCACCAGGCTGCCCACGCGCCAGTGCACGCGCACCCGCGGCACGCCGAGCCGGTCGCGATGTTCGGACAGCGTCACCCTGCTGTCCGGATCGGGATCGGCCTCCACGATGGCCTGCATCTTGACGTCGGTGATCAGCGAGCGGGGCTGCATCAGCCGCGTCAGCCCGAAGCCCACGGTATCGACCGGATGCGCGGCCATGGTCAGCAGGTCGCGGGTGAGGCTGTGGCCCGGCTGGTCCTTCTTCAGCAGTGCCTGCTTGGTGCGGAACAGCGCCTCCGCGCCCTTGCTGCCTTCACCGTAGAACATCGAGAAGAACCACACCCGCGCATTGAGCAGGCCTTCGCGCTCCAGCACCGCGGGCTTGAGCGCGAACTGCGAGGAGACGTAGGTGCCGTTGGCACTGACCGCCGCGTTCTGGTAGTGGTACTTGATGTCGTAGAGCTTGTTGCGCGCCCACCCCTTGTTGAAGCGGACACTGCCGGACATCAGTCGCGGATGGTCCATGAAATAGCGGCCGACCAGGTCCGCGCCATTGCCCAGGCCGGCGGGCTGCGCCTTGTTCGATGCCAGCAGCAGGCGCGCGTTTTCGATGCCGCCCGTCGCCAGCACGAACAAGCGCGCCGCCACCTTGATGTGCCGCCCGCTGAGCGTGGCGACCGAGACCTCGGTCACCGATGTGGCATCGGCATTGGTCCCGATGTCGACCACGTTGGCGTAGAGATACACCTTGACGCGATGCGACTGCTCCAGCGGCTCGCGGTACAGCTTGCCAAAGCGGGCCGGCGGGCTGAACTGCGAGATCGTGTCGCGGATATGCTCGCCGATCAGCGGCAGGCGGCGCACGTCGGGACGGCGGATGGCAGCCTCCCAGTAAGCGGGATCGAAGTTGTTGGGCCCGAGCTTGAGCAGCGCATGGGTGCGCTCGTAGTATGGGGTGAGCTCATCGAGCCCGAACGGCCAGCCGCTGTGCGCCACCCAGCTGCGCTTTTCAAGGTCCCACGGATCCAGCGGGCGGCACCAGCCGCCCCAGCAGTTGCTGCTGCCGCCGAGAAAGCGGCTGCGGCTGCCATCAGCGAAGGTATAGGGAAGCCCGATGTTCTCGCCGCGATAGAGGTCGCGCGTCTCGTCATCGGCCTTGTAGCCGCCGCTCTCCAGCAAGCAGGCATCGATGCCAAGCCGCTGCATCTCAAGCGCGAGCGTGATGCCAGCCACGCCGGCACCGATGATGCAGACGGTGGAGTGCACCACTGAGTCTTCTTCGAGTTTTCTGGTATCGATAAACATCTACTGCTCCCCCTGTTCGCCGGTTTCAAGACGGATTGCCACTACCCTTCCCGCTTCAATCTTCGTACGACGCCGTCGCTCGCGTGCGCCAACATTGCGCCAACCGCGGCCAAGCACGCGCGTTGCCACACGCACCGTGCATCAGGCATCGTGGCCCAACCACTCGGGCTCCATCACGGCCTGCGCCGGCTCGCCGGACTGCAGCACGTGCAGCAGGTCGCGGGCCATGCTTTCCACGGTGAAGCGCCGGTTGAACGTTGCCTTGGCGCAGACGCGCATCTGCGCGCGCTGGGCGTCGTCCATGGAGAGCCAGCGCCGCAGCAGCGCTTCGCATCCCTCGACGGTGTCGGGCGCGGCAAGGCCCGCGCCGTCACGCTCGATCTCGCGCCAGATGTTGACCTTGTCGGAGATCAGCGCGGGCACGGCGCAGCCCAGCGCCTCGGCCACCGCGATGCCGAAGTTCTCCTGGTGCGAGGGCAACGCAAAGACATCGCTTGCGTAGAACGCGCCCCACTTCATCTCGCCGCGCAGCATGCCGGGCCAGCTCACGCGTGCGCCGATGCCGCGCGCCTCGGCCTGCGATTGCAGCCCCGGTACCCATCCCGCGCTATCGGGGCCCGCGATCACGAGGTGCGCCTTCGGGTCCAGCTCCGCCACGCGGGCAAAGGCCTCGATCAGCAGGTCGCAGCCTTTCTTCTCGTGCACGCGGCCAAGAAACAGGACGATGCGCTTGCCTTGCAGCTCCGGGTATGCCGCCAGGAAACGCTCGCGCAACGCCACGCCGCCGGCGTCATGCTCCGGGGGGGGCGACTGCGTGCCGAGGCTCACGACGGATTCCCTGGCGCGGTACAGCCAGAAGGACTGGCTGGCCAGGCGCCGCTCTTCTTCCGCGGTAAACAACACGGCTCGCGCATCGCGCAACACGCGGTACTCGGCCCACGGCCAGTAGAGCCACTTCTTCAGGTGCTTGCGCGGGTAGGCGTGCTTGAACCAGGGATCGAGCATGCCGTGCGGGTAGACGTAGTACGGCACCTGCAGCTTGCGCAGCGCGCGCCATGCGCCAAAGCCATGGTATTGCCACAGGCCGTTGACGATGACCGCGTCGAACTCCTGCGCATGCTCGCGCAGCCAGGGCACCAGCCTGGGTGAGTAGTGGTAATAGCCGCGCGCGGGCCCCAGCACATGCAACGGCAAGGGGAAGTCGGCCAGGTAGGGCGCATCCGGGGGATCGAGCGACAGCACCTCCACGCGATGGCCCTGCGCGATGAGCTGGGCGCTGCCCTGGCGCACGCACTCCACCGGTCCGCCCTGCCTGGGATCGATCGATGAAAGCAAGTGAAGGATGTTCATCGGTCGACTCCTTGCGGGGAAAATCGGAGACGCTTGGGCGCGCGCTCGGGCTGGTCGTCGCCGGCCGCGTTCGCAGCCGGCACGTGGGCTGTCGCTGTCAGCATCGGCGGATAGGACGCGGGCCTGAGCGCGGGCGCCCCCGCCAGCGGGGCTCGCCTGGGCCTTCCCTGTCTTGCCTGTTGCGCCTGCCGCGCGCGTTCGGCCGCCGCCGCACCCTGCGCGGCCAGCTTCGCAGCCGTCGAGCGGGCCAGCTGCGCGTGCGTGGCCACCAGCAGGCCCAGCGCCACGCCGTACACCACGCCGGAGAAGCGCGGGCCCAGCGGATTGCCGCCGATCGACGTGGCCGGCAGCGCCGCCAGCACCAGCAAGGCGCGGCCCATCACGGCCAGGTTGGGCGCGTTCGGCGCCACGCGCCGCCAGTGGCGATAGGCCATGCTGCCGCGATAGAGCGAGAACAGGACGATGGCGGGAAACGCAATGCCAAACAGCAAGCCGCCCGCGAACAACTGGTAGACCCAGAAGTTATGTCCCGCCGTCCACTCGTTGATGGCGTAGAACTCCTTCTCGCTCATCTGTCCGGAAAGTGCCTTCAGGTAAGCGGGCGAATAGCGATAGAAATGCCCGTAGCCTTTGCCGATCACGAGCGACGTCGTATTCGACGTGACCTGGTCATACTGGTCCTTGAGTTCGGCGAGCCGGGTGGCGGTCGTCGGGTCGATGCCGGAAGCGGTTGCCTTGCCCGCCGCAATCCGCTGGGTCCAGTGCGCGGCGACGCTCGGAAACAGCTCCGAGCCAATCAACGCGGTTCCGCCTACCAGCACCGTCGTGATGACGACCGCGCGCAGCACCGCCTTGAGCAGATGGCGCAGCGACGCCGCGCTCAACCACGTGGCAAAGCAGAACAGCAGTGCCGTGCCGACCAGCAAGCTGCGCGTGACGCTGAGCATTTCGATGGTCACGGTGCCGATGAACAGCAGCACGGTAAACTTGGTCACGCGCCTGGCGATGACGAACTCATGCAGCAGCACGCCCTGCGTGGCGAGGAATACCACCGAGACAATGCGAAAGCGCACCGTCTCCAGGCCGCCGCCAACCGCCATGCCGTAGGCAAAGCTGAACAGCAGCGACGTCACCATGGCGGCGAACATCGCCGACTCGAACTGCCTCAGGCGCTCTTGCGGCCACGGATGGCGCGCGGCCAGGTAGCCGATCAGGAACAGCATGAACGGCAACAACACGCGCAGGTAGTTGCCAAAATCGTTGCCCTGGATCAGCTGCGGGACGATGCTGCCCGGCACGGTCAGCAGCAACGCGGCCATGACCACCGAGCTCAGCCGGGTGCGCGTGACAAAGTGCGGCGCGATCAAGGCCAGGGCTATGCCCGCTGCGATCACCGGCAGGGTCAGCAGGATCTGCGTCAGACGGCTGCCATTTTCATCGACGCTTTTGAAATCCACTGCCAGCGGGCATAGCATCAGCCATATCCAGATGGTCGCGAAGCGGTTGCGCATGGCGGGCCCTCCTTCATCCGTTGGAGGCTTGCACCGGCGTGGCCGGTGCCTGGGCCGCCGATGCGGGAAGCGCCACGCGCGCTCGCGCCAGCCGCCACCGCAACTGCCGGCGCATCGGTTCCTCGACATAGCGGTAGATGGCCAGGCTCAGCAAGATGGCCAACGCCACCGCCAGCCAGCCTGCCTGCTGGCGCCAGCCGGCCAGGTAAGCCATGCGCGCCAGCGGTACGTGAATCAGGTAGAGCGCGAAGCTGGCCTCGCCAAGCGACACCAGCCAGCGCCGGTGCAGCACGCCTGCCACCGGCCGCTCCAGCAAGGCGAGGCCGAGGATCAGCGCGCCAAAGAACGGCGCCTGCAGGTAGAAAGCGGGACTGAGCGGGCGCAGCACCGCCAGCGTGCCGACCGCGCAGACCCCAAGGGCCACCAGGCCCATGCCAAGCGCATGCCGGCTGCCGCCGGCGCCGCGCAGCCGCGCGTAGGCAATGCCCGCGCAGACGCCAAGCACGAACTCGAAGAGGTGGGTCAGCGGAAACTGCGCCACCAGGAAGCCATGCCTGGACGGCGGCAGCGCCGCCTGCAGCAGCGCGATCCACGCGCCTTGCACCAGCCACAGCGCCAGGCACAGCAGCGCCAGGGCGCCGCCGCCACGCTTGTCGAGCCGGCGTATCAGCAGCGGGAACAAGGCGTAGAAGAAGGCCTCGCAGGAGATGCTCCAGGCCGGCCCGTTCCAGGGCTGGTTGAGCGCAGAGAACGGCAGCCACGCGGTCAGCGCCAGCAACTGGGCCGCGAGGCTCGCTGCCAGCATCACGTAGTACGAACCCTTGAGCCCATACCACTCGCGCAGCAGCTCGCTGTCGCCCGTGTGCAAGAGCCACGCCGTCACCGGCAGCGACAACAACAGCGAGAGCACCAGCACCGGGTAGATCCTGGCGAAGCGCGCGGCGTAGAACGCGGCAGCGCCGCCCGGCAGGCCGATCTTGTCCCGGTAGGTGAAGGTCAGCACGAAGCCGGACAGCACGAAGAACAGCGAGACGGCCGGGCGCCCGCCGTCCGCCAGCTGCAGGAACCACGCCGGGCCGTCAAGCACGCCGATCTCGGTGAAGTGGCAGAGCACGACGGTCAAGGCCGCCAGGAAGCGGATGCTGGTGAGCGCCGGCAATGTCCCCGCGGTGTGGCTGGCCGTCGCCGTGCCGGCAGGCCGCGCTGCCGCGCTGCCTTGCAATGGCGCCGCTCTTTGTTGTGTCGCTGGCATTCCCCACCTCCCCTGTCCTTGTTTTTGCTTCTTGGCTCTGCTCTTGCCTTTTTCTCTTGTGATTGCCTTCGCGATCGCCATCTACTCCGCCTTCTCCGGCTGCAACACGTTGGGAGGCAACTCCTCCGTAACGCGAGACTCCCCCGCCGCGGGCCGCACCGCGCCTTCGTCGCACAAGGCGCGCAGCCTGGCGTCGAAGCGGGACAGCACGGCGGCGGCGGACAGCGTGGCCTCGGCGTAGGCGCGTGCCGCGGCCCCCAACTCCGCACGCAGCGCGGGCGATGCCGCGAGCCGCTTGATGGCGCCCGCCAGGGCCTCGACGTCGTCCGGGGGCACCGTTACCCCGCGCGGCGATACCGCCGCGAACAGCTCGGTCCCCGGCAGCGCCATGGCGACGATGGCGCGGCCGCTGGCAAACATGCCGGTGAGCTTGGAGGGCATGACCAGGTCGGCCGCATCGCCGCGTTGCGGCAGCACGTGGATGTCCGCCAGGTTCAACAGCTCGTTGAGCCGGTCGACGGGTTGCAGCGGCAGGAAGCGGCAGTTGTCCAGCCCGGCGCAGTGAGTTTCCAGCATGGCCCTGGCCGGGCCGTTGCCGCAGAAGACAAAGGTGATGCCGGCATTGCCGGCCAGGGCGGCAACTGCGCACACCAGGATTTCCAAGCCCTGCTTCTGGCCCATGTTGCCCGCATAGAGCACCACCTTCTGGTCCGGCGGGATGCCCAGCTCCTCGCGATAGGTGCTGGGCCGCTCCAGCGGGTAGATAGCGCTGGTGTCCACCCAGTTGGGCAGGCGGAACACGCGCGTGCTGGCTACGCCCTTGCGCACCGCATGCTCGGCCATCTTCTCCGAGATGGTGGACACGACGTCGAAGCGGCGCATCAGGAAGCGTTCCATGGCAAGTGCTGCGCGCCGCAGCCGGGCGCCTTTGAGCATGCCCAGCGCGAAGGCGGCATCGACTTCGTAGTCCTGCACGTGGAGCCAGGTTTTAGCGCCGGCCATGCGCGCAACCATCCAGGTCGCGGGCACGCTCATCAGGCTGGGCGCGATCGCCATCACGGCGTCCGGGCGCCACAGCATCTGCTTGAGCAAGGACGGCAGCGCGCCTAGCGCGAAGCTGGCGAGGTGCAGCAGCCGCGTGGCGCCGGACGGGCGCGCGGGCACCCACAACGGCGCGCGGTGCACGTGGACGCCGCCGCGCCGCTCGCGGGTGTAGCGCCACCCGGAATATCCTTCGCCCACGCGCCAGCCAGGGTAGTAAGGCGGCGCGCAGACCACGCGGACCTCATGCCCGCTGGCAGCCAGCGCTTCGGCCATCTCGGCGGTGTACTTGCCGATTCCGGTCAGCTCCGGCGCATAGTTCTGTCCGCAGATCAGGATTCTCACGAAACACTCTCCATTCGGTTCTGCGTCTGTCACTCCGGCAACGTGACGCCTTGCTCCCGGCCAGCCGGCCGACCGGGGATAAACGGCGTATGCGGCGAACGCGCGCAACCCTCCCTGCAATGGCCGCAGCGGCCATCGCAAGGTCAAGACACGCAGCAGTAAGAAAGGCCGCCCGGGGCCTCGGTCCTGGCTTAGGTCTGCACGCCCGTTCGCTGATGCACTTCCGGCTCGCTCAGCATCGCGGCGCAGCCCCGCGCGATATTCGACGCGGCGTTCGCAGGATCGAAGCGCCGGATCACGGTGAGGCACCGCTCGGCGGTGGCCTGCGTATCCGCGAATGCCGCCAGCGCGCGGGTCATGCCGGCTTGCAGCGCATCGACACTGCGCGCCGGCACCGCAAACCCGGTCTCGCCCTCGAGCACCAGCTCCGGCACGCAGCCGCAGTTCTCGCTGACCACCGTCGGGCAGCCGTGGGCAAGCGCCTCGTTGACCACCAGGCCCCAGGGCTCGCTATGGCTGGGCAGGACCATGCAGGCCGCCCGGTAGTACTCCTCGGACAGGCCTTCGTCCTGCAGGCTGCCGACCTGGCATACCGCGTTCTCAACGCCGAGTTCCGCCGCCATCTGGCGCAGGGTGCCTGCCATCGGCCCGGTGCCGACCAGGCGCAGCGTTACCGATGGCATCCTCTTGTGCAGGCCGGCGAAGGCTTCCAGCAGCGTGTCCAGCCCCTTTTCTTCCGACAGCCGGCCTACGTACAGGAACACCGGCGCGCTGTCGGCACGATGCTTCAGGCGCTCCTGCAAGGCTTGCTCGGGCTTGTAGGTGGCCGGCATGGCGGCCGCCTGGCAGGGCGTGAAGATCCGCTCCGGCTTGGCGCCGAGCGACATCAGGTACTCGCGGCTGCGCTCGCCAAAGCCGAAGTAACCGTGGCACAGCGAGAAGAACACGCGCTTGGGAATGGAGGTCAGCATGCGCCGCGGCCGGTCCCGCCCCGTGGAGTCGCAAAATACCGCGCGCCGCTTGCCGGTGACGATGCAGGCCAGCAGCATCGCCCAGTATTCCGGGCGGTGGTAGCCCGGCAGCACCACCAGCTCGCCCTTGGCCTTGAGCACTTCCCAGGTCAGGCGCGCGGTCATCTTCCAGCGCGGCACATCCTCATAGCAGCCAGCGTACAGCTGGTGCATGGGATAGTTGTGAAACGAGTAGTCGACGTCCGAGAAGCCGAGCCGGAAGTGCTCCGTCTCCGCAATCTGCACCATGTCGTAATGGATCGAGCTCGCCGCAGACTGGCTGTGCAACGCCGAGAACACCGCGCCCTTGTGGCGCGACCAGACTACGTTGTGGAATATCGTGACTGAGCCTGACATTGTTATCTCCTGTTTGCGGTCACTCGATAACGGCGCCGGAGAGCGCTGTTGCCCCTGCCTGCTCGACCCTGGGCAACCCCTCTTCCTTGCGCCGCGAATACTCCTGGTAGACGGCGGAAATCCCTTCATCAAGGCCGATCGCGGGCCGCCAGCCGATCTGCCCCAGTTTCGAAACGTCAAGCAGCTTGCAAGGCGTGCCGTCCGGCTTGGAGGTATCGAACGCGAGTTCGCCCTCGAAGCCGGCAATGCGGCATATCTGCTCCGCCAGCTCGCGTATCGGCAAGTCCCGGCCCGTGCCGACGTTGAATACGCCTTCCGGCACTTCGCGCTCCAGCAGGAACAGCGTGGCCGAGGCGAGGTCGTCCACATGCAGGAACTCGCGGCGCGGCTTGCCGGTGCCCCAGATGGTCATGCGGGGAGCCTCCTCCTGGGTCGCCGTGTAGGCCTTGCTGATCAGCGCCGGCAGCACGTGGCTGGTGGACAGGTCGTAGTTGTCGTTGGGGCCGTACAGGTTGGTCGGCATCACCGAGAGATAGCGTGTGCCGAACTGCCGGTTGTAGGCCTCGCAGAGTTTCAAGCCAGCGATCTTGGCGATCGCATAGGCCTCGTTGGTGGGCTCCAGCGCGCCCGTCAGCAGGTACTCCTCGCGGATCGGCTGCGCACAGTCACGTGGATAGATGCAGGAGGAGCCAAAGAACACCAGCCGGCTCACGCCTGCCTGGTACGCGGCATGGATCACGTTGGTCTCGATGACCAGGTTCTCGTACAGGAAGCTGGCCGGCCGCGTGGCATTGGCGAGGATGCCGCCGACGCGCGCCGCGGCAAGCAGCACCACCTCGATGCCCTCGTCGGCAAAGAAGCGGTGCACCGCGCCCTGGTCCGTCAGGTCCAGCTCGGCGCGATCCCGCGTCACCAGGTTGCGGTAGCCATCGGCCCGCAGCCGCCGCACCAGCGCGGAGCCCACCATGCCGTTGTGGCCTGCGATAAAGAAGACGGTGTTCTTGTCCATGGTGATTACTCGTGGTGTTCCAGCGCCTGGAAGCCGGCCAGCGTCACCAGCGCATCGCGCCGGGCAATCTGGAAATCGGCACGGACCATCTCCTTGACCAGCTTGGAGAACGGCGTACGCGGCGCCCAGCCCAGCTTGGCGTGGGCCTTGGATGGGTCGCCCAGCAAGGTCTCCACCTCGGTGGGCCGGAAGTACGCCGGATCCACACGCACGATCACCTTGCCCGGGGTGAGCTTGGTCTCCTTGCCCCTGACCGACTCCACGATCCCGACCTCATCCACGCCGCTGCCCTCGAAACGCACGGTCACGCCAAGCTCGGCAGCGGCGCACTGGACGAACTCGCGCACGCTGTACTGCTCGCCGCTGGCGATCACGAAGTCCTCCGGCTGGTCCTGCTGCAGCATCAGCCATTGCATCTCCACGTAGTCGCGGGCATGGCCCCAGTCGCGCAGCGCGGACAGGTTGCCCAGGTAGAACTCGTCCTGCAGCCCGACCGCGATGCGCGAGATCGCCCGCGTGATCTTGCGGGTGACGAAGGTCTCGCCGCGCACCGGCGACTCATGGTTGAAGAGGATGCCGTTGCAGGCGTACATGCCATAGGCTTCGCGGTAGTTGACCGTGATCCAGTAGGCATAGAGCTTGGCCACCGCGTATGGGCTGCGCGGATAGAACGGCGTGGTTTCCTTCTGCGGGATCTCCTGCACCAGCCCGTACAGCTCGGAGGTGGAGGCCTGGTAGAAGCGCGTCTTCTTCTGCAGCCCGAGGATGCGGATTGCCTCCAGGATGCGCAGCGTGCCAAGGCCATCGGCATTGGCCGTGTACTCGGGTTCCTCGAACGAGACGGCCACATGGCTCTGGGCCGCCAGGTTGTAGATCTCGTCGGGCATCACCTGCTGGATGACGCGCAGCATGCTGGTGGCGTCCGTCAGGTCGCCGTGGTGCAGGAAGAAGTGCCGGTCGGGATCGTGCCGCTCCCGGTACAGGTGATCGATGCGGTCCGTGTTGAACAGGGAAGTGCGGCGCTTGATGCCGTGCACGTCGTATCCCTTGTCGAGCAGCAATTCAGCCAGATACGAACCGTCCTGCCCGGTAACGCCAGTGATCAGAGCAACCTTGCGCGTCATTATCTTTCTCCCGCCTTTCGTTGGTAATGCTTGGTATGGATTTCGAGTGAGCGGCCCCCCCGCGGCCTTACTTCACCCGCCCTTCGTAGCCGTAGTACTCGGTGTAGCCCGTGCGCAGCAGCAGTGG
The DNA here is from genome assembly GCF_044627735.1 of Cupriavidus sp. CuC1. Taxonomy (NCBI): domain Bacteria; kingdom Pseudomonadati; phylum Pseudomonadota; class Betaproteobacteria; order Burkholderiales; family Burkholderiaceae; genus Cupriavidus; species Cupriavidus sp. CuC1. The sequence goes on from NZ_JBIUHC010000011.1 coordinate 91,469, forward strand.
CGGCTTGGGGACGTCGGTCAGCAGCACACCCTGCAGGGTCACGCCGCCGCTGTTCAGGCGCCGCGCGGTCTCGCTGACCTCGGCCGCGGAATGCCGGCCGTGGCGCACCACCAGCAAGGTGGTGCCCGCATGCCGCCCGAGCAGCGCGGCATCGGTGACCGCGAGCACCGGCGGCGTGTCGATGATGACCATGTCATAGCGTTGCTTGAACAAAGCCAGCATGGTGTGGAAGCGATCGCTCATCAGCAGCTCCGCCGGGTCGGGCGGCAGGCTGCCGCGGGTCAGCACGTCCAGGCCGGGCAATACCCCGCGGATCACCACGGAGTCGATGTCGGTGCCCATCAGCGTGTCGGACAAGCCCGGCACCTGCGACAGGCCGAAGTGCACGTGAACCTCGCCGCGCCGCATGTCGCCATCGATCAGCAGCACGCGCTTGCGCCCTGACGCCACCAGCGCGGCCAGGTTGACGGACAGGAACGACTTGCCGGCATCCTGGCGCGAGCCGGTCAGCATCACCACATTGTTGCGGGCGGTGCGCAGCGCGTATTGCAGCGTGGTGCGCAAGGCGCGCACGCCTTCCACCGCGATGTCGTCCGGCGCGCGTGCCGCCAGCACCCCCAGCCCGCTGCTGCCGGAGGCGCGCAGCTCGCGCTGCAGGCGCAGCTGCGTCTGGCTACGCGGCACCACCGCGCAGACCGGCACGCCCAGCATCCGCTCGAGCTCTTCCGGATGCTCCACGCCGCCATACAGGGCCTTGCGCAGGAAGGCCAGCAAGGCCCCCAGCACCAGGCCGATGCCGCCGCTGATCAGCACCAGCATGGCGCGTTGCGGGCGGATCGGATCGTCCGCGGGTTCGGCAAAGTCCACCACGCGCACGTTGCCGACCTGGCCAGCCTTGACGATGCGCAGTTGCTGCGCGTTGTTGAGCAGGTTGGTATAGAGCTCGGTATCCACGCGCACGTCCCGCTCCAGCCGCAGGGCGGTCTGCTCGGTATCGGGCAGCACGGAGACGCTGCGGCGCAGCGTGCCCTGCTGCGCGCTCAGCGTTTCGATCTGTGCCATCAGCGCCACCACCGCGGGGTTGGCGTCGGTGTAGTGCGTGCGGATCTCGGCCAGCCGCGTCTGCAAGCGGGCCAGGTTGGTCTTGTTCTCCACGATCTGCTGCAGCAGCAGCCGGCCTTCCTCGCCGAGGTTGACGGTGCCCTGCCGATTGCGAAAGGAGTTGTAGCGCTCTTCCGCCAGGTCCAGCTCCTTGCGCAGCGCCGGCAGTTGCTGGTCCAGGAACGCCAGCGTGTGCTCGGCTTCGGCGGAGCGCCGGCCAATGTCCTGCTGCACGAACTGGCGCGCGACAGTGTTGACGATGTCCGCGGTGAGCTTGGCGTCCGGCCCTTCCAGGCTGGCGCGGATGATGCCGGACTGCAGGGCGGACTCTCCCACGGCGAGCGCGCGCTGGATACGTTCCACCGTGCCGATGGTCGATGCGCGCACCAGCTCGAACTGCGACCCGTTGCGCCCTACCAGCTCGTCCACGCGGATGCGCACCGGGCCCAGCGCGGTGGTGCCTGCGGCCTCCTCGCCAACCCGGCCCTGCAGCACCGACTTGCCTTCGGGATCCCGCAAGGTGTAGGTGTGCGCGCTGTCGGCGATCAGCGTGAACACCTTGCCGTAGTACTTCTGCGGCGTGTCGAACAGCGACATCGTGATGGATTCCGCGCCCCACGCGTACTGCGACAGGCCGAGCAGCTCCGTGGGCGGCGCCAGGCCGCTGTTGCGCGCCGCCAGCCACGCGCCGATCACCGGGAAGTAGCGCGGCCTGGCCGCGATATCCAGATGCAGCTTGCGCACCGCCTCCTCCACCACCAGGCGCGACCGGATCAGCTCGATCTCGGCCGCCGTGGAGGAGTTGGGATCGAAGATCGACGACAGCGTCTGCAGCGACGCGCCCTGGTTGGCATTGGCGTTGCCGCCCTTGCTTTCCTCCACCTGGATCATGGCGTCGGCGCGATAGACCGGCTTTTGCAGCAGTGCATAGACCGTGCCGAGCACCAGCGCCAGCAAGGTGATGGCCGCGATCATGCGCCAGTGGTCGACCAGCGTCACCAGGTAGTCGGACAGCCGAAGCTCGGTCGGGCCGGAGACATCGGTGTATTGGGTATCGAATGAGGTCGCCATATCGTGTTGACTTGCATCTAACCATCGCTTCCCGCCGGCTACGCTCTTCGCGCGTGCCGCGGCCCCGTCTTGTCGTTCAGTACGCGTTGCGATGCACCAGGCCCTTGACCACCGTGGCCGCGATGATCCGCATATCGAGCGCGAACGACCAGTTGCCCAGGTAGTACAGGTCGCAGGCAATGCGGCCTTCCATCTTCTCGATGCGATCCGTCTCGCCGCGGTAGCCGTTTACCTGGGCCCAGCCGGTAATGCCGGGCTTGACGCGGTAGCGGTGGATATAGCCGCTGACCAGCTTCTGGTACTGGTCGTCATGTTCGATGGCATGCGGGCGCGGCCCCACCACCGACATGTCGCCGCGCAGCACGTTGAAGAACTGCGGCAGCTCATCCAGGCTGGTGCGCCGCAGGAACGCGCCCACGCGCGTGATGCGCGGGTCGTTGCGCTTGGCCTGGGTCACCACGCCGGCCGCCTCGGCATGCGTGCGCATGGAGCGGAACTTGTAGATGGTGAAGATGCGCCCGTCGGTGCTCTTGCGCTTTTGCTTGAACAGCACCGGCCCGCGCGACGACAGCTTGACGGCAATGGCGATGGCGATCAGCAGCGGCGACAGGCCGATCAGCGCGGCCGCGGCAAAGAGGCGGTCGAATACGTCCTTCTGGCGCAGCGCGGTGGCCGATAGCGGCGACGCCACCAGGTTGATTGCCGGCATGCCGATCAGTTCGATGGTGCCGCTGTCGAACAGCGCCAGGCTGTGCAGGTCCGGCATGAAGCGGACATTGACCAGCTAGTCGCGGAATTCCTCCACGAACTCAAGGATGGTCCGTTCCTGCGACAGCGGCAGCGCCAGCCACAGCTCGTGGATATCCTGCGAACGGATATAGCGGTGGAAGGCGGCTCGATCGTCGAACGTCGGCACCTTCGCGTTGAGGCTGCCGGCCTGCGGCGCCACGTTGAACGCCGCCACCACGCGAAAGCCGGAGGCAGGCGCGGCCACGCCGCGCCGGATGACCGCGCTGCAGTGCGCGCCGCAGCCAACCACGGCGACCTTATGCAAATTCATGCCCGCGCTGCGGACCTGGCCCAGCACGGCATGGGTCATGAGGCGCGACACGATCAGCATGGCGCCGGTGGAGCCCGTCCAGTAGACGAACCACAGGCGCGAGATGATGTCGATATGGTGCAACGAGAACAGCACCATGACGCCGCTGAACTGCACCAGCAGCCAGGCCAGCGCGATATGGCCGGCCAGCCCGATCTTGGAGCGTCCGCGCCAGGACTCATAGATGCCGAAGGCGGGGAACAAGGCCAGCGTGAACGCAACGGAGAGCGCGATGAACACGTCGTAGAACGTGCGCTGCGACATGTCGTTGAAGCGCATGTGCGAGGCAATCGCGGCACCGGCAAACACCAGCGCGACGTCCAGAAGGCGCGCCAGCAACCCTTCGATCTTGAGCATGTTCCTCTCCCCGTTCTTCCCAGCCCTTCGCGTTTCTTCACCACTCGTTGCGTTGCTTCACTTCCTTTGCTTCACTTCCTTTGCGTCACTCCCCCGCGCGCCACGTCACGCTTTCCTGCCGCGCCGGCACGACCTCCCCATGGTCGCGTGCGGCGGCGCGCGCGTGGCCCGGCGCTCCTTGGCGCCTTGCTCCCTTATGTTTGTGGTCCCGGGCAGCGGCCGTAGGTATCGTCGACGCGCACGATGTCGTCCTCGCCCAGGTAGCCGCCGGACTGGATCTCGATGATTTCCAGCGGGAGCTTTCCCGGGTTTTCCAGGCGATGCAGCACGCCGAGCGGAATGAAGGTGGACTGGTTCTCGCTGAGCAGGAACTGCTCCTCGCCGCGCGTGACCATCGCCGTGCCGCTGACCACCACCCAGTGCTCGGCGCGGTGGTGGTGCAGCTGCAGCGACAGGCGCGCGCCCGGCTGGACCACGATGCGCTTGACCTGGAAGCGATCGCCATGCTCGATGGAGTCATAGAAGCCCCAGGGCCTGCGCACCTTGCGGTGCGCGTCGGCCTCCGGCGCGTGCAGGATCTTCATGCGCGCGACCACATCCTTGACGTCCTGCACGTGCGAGCGATCCACCACCAGCACCGCGTCGGCGGTCTCCACCACCACGATGTTGCTGGTCCCGACGCACGCCACCAGGCGCCCGTCGGAATGGACATAGCTGGAATGCGCGCCTTCGAACACCACGCGGCCGCGCCCGGCGTTGCCTTCGGCGTCCTTGTCCATGGCATCCCACACGGCGTCCCACGAGCCCAGGTCCGACCAGCCCGCCTCCAGCGGCACCACCACGCCCCGGCACGGTGAGGCCGGGTGGTCCAGGCGCTCCATCACGGCGTAGTCGATCGAGTCCGACGGGCTCAGGAAGAACTGCCTCGACGCGGGCCGGAAGAACTGCCCCTCTTGCTTGCCCTCGGCCATGGACGCAACGCACATCTCGTGGATGACCGGATGCAATGCCTCGATCGCCTTCATCCAGACCGTGGCGCGCACCACGAAGATGCCGCTGTTCCACCAGTAGTTGCCACTGGCCACGTACTGCGCGGCAAGCTCGATCGCCGGCTTCTCGACGAAGCGCTCCATATGGCGCACGCCGTCGGGCAGCAGCTCGCCAAGCTTGATGTAGCCATAGCCCGTGTCAGGCCGGGTGGGCGGCACGCCAAGGGTGACGATGGCCCCCTCGTCGGCATGCGCGGCCGCGATCGACAGCGCCCGGTGAAAGGCGCCGGTATCGGCAATCGCGTGGTCGGCCGGCATGACCACCAGGATTGCGTCCTGGCCGCCGGCCAGCGCCAGCGATGCGGCCAGCGTGAGCGCGGGCGCCGTATTGCGCCGGGCCGGTTCCACCACCAGCCGGCCTTGCATGCCGCTGGCCTGCAATTGTTCGCTGGTGATGAAGCGATGCTCGTCGCCGCAGACGATGATGGCGTTGGGCTCGATCTCGTGACCGGCGGAGAAGCCCTGCATGCGCAGCAGCGTGGACTGCAACAGCGAGTCCTTGCCGACCAGGTCGATCAGTTGCTTGGGGAAATGTTCTCGCGACAGCGGCCACAGCCGCGTGCCGGCGCCGCCGGCCAGCACCACGGGCGCAATGCGCAAGCGCGCGGGCGTGTCCGGCGCCACCGCAACGGCGTCCCCGGTTTGCACGGCAACAGGCTTCAGCATCTTCTTCGACATGATCCAGCCCTCCCTGGTCGGGCGCCGCGCTCTCGCTCTTGCAAGCGGCCCGTGGCGCCAATCGTCTACGCGGGGCAATGCGCGGACCTGCGGACCCGCTGCCGGTCCCGCATGCCCTTCATGCCCCGCATGTCTGTTACCCCACCGCGCTGACCTTGCTGCGCTGACGGTATTCCGTGGGGGAAATCGACATGCGCTTGCGGAAGATCTTGGCCAGCCTGTCGCCATTGCCCATGCCGCAGCGCCGTGCCACCTTGTCGACAGGCAGCTCCGTCTCGGCCAGGAAACTGCAAGCGGTATCCAGGCGGGCGTGCAGCAGGTAGTCGGACGGCGTCACGCCCATTTCCAGCTTGAAGCGGCGCAGGAAGTTGCGCTCGCTCATGGCCGCCACCTGCGCCGCATCGGACACCGAGATGGATTGCTCGCAGTGCTCATGCAGCCAGCGCGCGGCCGCCCGGATCTTGTCACCCGCGCTGGTCGCACCGGTATCGGCGAGCCGAGGCATCAGGCGGGCGGTCCAGGCGGGCATCACGCGGGTACCGACCGCGCGTGCCACGTCCAGGCCGAGATCGCGCTTGATCAGCGTCAGCGCACCCCTGACGAGTTCGTACTGCTCGCCGGACTCATCCGAGGCATGCAGCCCGAACACGGGATTGCGATGCTCGTCCTCCTGCGGCTTGAGGACCCCGGCTGCCGCCAGCACGGCCCGGCCTTCGGCGATGGGCCGCACCGTGGGAGTGCGGGGGGAGACGACGCGCAGCCAGCGCAGCAGCCGCTCGTCTGCCGCGGCGGTATGGGCGCCCGCGCCACCGGCGATGAAGAGCACATCGAAGCCGATGAACTGGCGCGGATCGAGGCCATCCGTCCAGACCCGTACGGACGCGGAGCAGGCAACGCTGCCCCCGTCGACCGAGAGAAGGCGGACGTCATAAGCGGATTCTTTAGCCGGATCGGACGCGGAACATTCATTAGCGGTCTGGAATAGCTCAGCCACCAAACCCGCGCCCAATAATGAAAAACCATCGAACAACAAAATGCCGACGCGCCGAGCGGCGCACTTTGAACGGTTAGTTGAGGCATGAAGCCAACTAACCGTTGTGGGTTCGAGTTGGGCGTACGGCATGATTTTCCCCAAAAAAATTGTTGATCCGTTCTTGCGCGAATTTATTGGTGTTGCAATGCATCCTAGCGATCCCAGATCCAGACGAATACGTCCGTGTCGGAAAGTAGCGAGATGTTGGCGGAAGGCATCCGCCGCTCCAAAATTCCATGCAAGCCGTTGTAAATACAGCCTTTTTTGGTAGCGACCTCACCTAAAATCGCCTGTCCCAGTGTGCTGTTCTGCAACCATGTCCTACTCTACGAGGAATGATGCGTTGCACCAAACGATGCACCAATTGGTGCGTTACCTACCGAACATAAGTGTCGGAATAGGTGCACGAAAGCGGGAATCCGACATTAATTCCACTATTTGGGGTGGAGCTTCGGCCACACTGAAACATAGATAAAATCATTACCAACATTGAAATTTATTACAAATTAATTAATGCCCTGGACCAGCCATTCGGATATATCGCCCGATGGCCATCGCCGATCTTTTTTGTTGTTCCGGGGATGAATGAAAGATTTATGTCTCGCCGAGACGCAGGAGGGCTTTGCCGTCACAGGACGGACGGCTTGCTTGACCAGGGGGACTGAAAGCGTGGCGCGCGAGCGCTGGCGGCCGGTCGCTGAACCCGGCGCAACCCGGTGACGGGTGCAGTCGGCGCGAGCGCGCAGGACTAGTACCCTTGCGCAGCGTGCCGCGACACGGCCCGAGATGCCCGGGCCTGTGCATACGCAAATTTGGGGCAGCAGGCCAGCCTCATCCCGGCCAGCGCGCGCGCATGATGTGCAGCACTTCCGCCAGCGCGAAGCCGGCTTCCGCGCCTCGCCACTGCGCCAGCGCCGTGACGCCTTCGATGCTGACCAGGTGCCCCGCTCCCTCATGCATTTGCGACCGGTGCCTGCGCAACGCTTCCACCTTGCGCGGCCAGGTGGCGCTCACATCGATATAGAGCGAGCCTCCCAGGGGATTGACGATGCCGCCGCCGCCCCAGCACGTGGCCGGATACTCATAGGCCGCTACCAGGCGGGGGGCATGCTTGGCGGGGTTCAGGCGCGTGGCGGCAACGCCGGTCTCCCAGCAATAGCGATGGTCCTGGTGCGAAGACGACAGCGGGATCAGCACCTCGTCCGGCTCGAAGCGGTTCTGCAGCGCGTCCAGCATGCCGACCATCTGCGCGCGCGGAAAGCTGTCCAGCACCCCATCGAGCCCCCGTGTCAGGACCTCGGTCGTCTGCACGCCAAGCACGCTCATCGATTCGGAGAACTCGTCGAGCCGTTCTTGCTCGGTCACCTCCCGGCCCAGGCATAGCGACCGGCTCTTCCCTACCGTTGCCAAGGCCACCATCACTTCGCCGCCGGCATCGATGACCCGGGCCAGGTATGCGCCCACGCCCAGCTCCGCATCGTCCGCGTGCGGGCTCAAGACGAGTACACGCTTGGGTTCCATATCTCCTCCGGTTCTTATCCCGTGACGCCAGGCGCCCCAGGGCACCCGTCACGCCGTGCTGATCAGCCTGCGCGCCAGCGCGCGGTATTGGTCGGCCGTGTCCTTGAGCGTCAGGCCATCAAGCGAGCGCGCGACCCGCGGCTGCGCCAGCGCCCTTGTCAGCGCCGCGCCATAGGCGGCGGCATCGCCGGTGTCCAGCAGTTGCACGCCCGCGAAGTCGCGGGCGAAAGCAAAGGCGGGAATGCCGCTCGCCACGACCGGCATGCCTGTCGCCAACGCTTCTAGAAAGGCAATGCTGTGCGCCTCCGATGCCGACGGCATGGCAAACACGGATGCGCCCGCCAGCAGGTCCGGGATGTTGGTCTGCGGCCCGTTGACCCGCACCTTGTCGGCCAGGCCCAGCTCTTCCACCAGGGCGCAGACCTTGACGTAGTAATCGGGATCCTCGATCACGCCATACATCTCCAGCCGCGCGTTCGGCACGCTCTTGAGCGCCTCGCGGAACGCCAGCACGGTATGCAGCTGGTTCTTGATCGCCGCATAGCGGCCCACCTGGATGACGAGCCGCGACGCCGCCTCGCGCTGGCCCGCGGGCCGCACAAAGAAGCGGCGGGTGTCCACGCCGTTGGGGATCACCGCCATCAGCGGGTGCGTGCCCACCGAGTTGATATAGTCGCGGATATTCCCCTGCGACACCCCGATCACCGCGCGGGCGCGCGTGGACAGCATCCGCTCGACGTAGCGGAACACGGTGCTCTCGAAATCGTTGGCGGCGGAGTGCATCACGTAGACCACCGGCACCCGCGACGGCAGGGCCCGCGCATAGAAGGCCGGGATGGTGGCGTGGGCGAAGATGATGTCCGGCTGGTAGTCGCGCAGCACGCCGCGCAGGTGCCAGAGCCGCCCGGCCAAGCGCCGGGGCTGGTCCGGAAACAGGCACAGCACGCCAGCCGCATCGAGCTGCGTGCGCAGCGCCGCGAAGTCCTCCTGCTGTGGCATCAGGGCCGACACGCAGACCGTGTCGCCGTGGGCCTGCTGGTAGATGGCCAGGTCTTTCGCCAGCATCTCCGCGCCTGACAGGCGCGGCGCCAGCACAAGATGGAGAATCCGCATCACACCCTCCTCATTTTCAGGATCTGGTAGAGCATCCATGCCGCCGCGACCGCCAGGCCCGCCGTCATCGACCAGGCAATGCCTTGCGCGCCCCAGTAGCGGGTGGCGGGCGGCACGGTGGCCAGCAACACGCAGACCTGCAGCACCGAGGCATGCGTGGCGGCCTTGGGGATGCCCACGGCGCGCAGGTAGGCGACCAGCACGGCAATCAGCCCGCCAATCGCCATATTGATGGTGAAGATGCGGAACAACGGCACCGCGCCGAGCCAGGCCGGCCCCAGCACCAGCAGGAACAGTGGCTCGGCCACCAGCCGCAGCAGCACCACCACGATCGCCAGCCCCAGGCCGCCGATCAGCACGAAGCGGCGCAGCAGCACCGCGTCGGAGCCATCCTGCTTGCGGAAACGGGCGGCAAAGGTGGGAAACAGGTATTGCGAGATCGCGATGCCGGCATCGGCGAGCAGCATCTGCGCGAACTTGGACGACATCTGGTAGGCGCCCAGCTGGGCCGGGCCGAGCAGCTTGCCAACGATGACCTTGTCGAACTGGTTCAGCAGCAGGTTGACCACGCTGCCCGCCCAGATCCAGCGGCTGAAGCCGACGTAGTGGCCGATGCCGGCCCACTGGAGGCGCAGCGGCAGCCGGGGGCTCATGCTCAGCCAGGTGAGCGCGGTCTTGACGGATTCGCCGGCCAGCAGCCCGATCAGGATCGACATGGCGCCCGCGCCCGCGAAAGCGCACGCCAGGCTGACGGCGCAGTCGGTGCCGGCGGCCGCCACCTCGATCCCGGCAATATGCTGGAAGCCCCGGTCGCGGGTCACCACAAAATAGGCCGGCGAGGCCAGGCCGCGAATCAGCGGCAGGGCGGCAGCCAGCTGCAGCAACAGCAAGGAGCCCGCGAGGTGGAACTGCGCCTCCAGCAGCGGCGCCAGCGCGACCAGCAGCAATGCCACCCCCGCGCCACGGCACGTCAGCGCGGTCCAGAGCGCACTGAGCTGGTCGGGGGTGGGCGTTTGCTTGTCCTGCACCACTGCCTGGGGCAAGCCGGTATCGCTGAGCGCCTCGGCAATCGCCACGGCCAGCAGCGCCACGGCGGCGATCCCGACCGCCGACGGGCCCAGGATGCGCCCGACCATCAGGAACTTGACGGCAACCAGCCCCCGCACCAGCACCTGCTGCCCCAGCACCCACGCGGCCGAACTAGCATGCAGGCCGGTCAGCGGCAGGAAAAAGGCATTCCTCAGGGATCTGGCCATATTGCCCCAACATTGGTTGAGCACCGATGCCAGGCACCGGTGCAGCCAGCACGGGCATCCGTGCCGGCCCGGCCGGCGCCGTGCGCCAGCCATGAAGCACAACTTACCGTAGGCGCGGCAACAGGAATCGCCATCGCCTAGCGTTAATCCGTCACATGCGTGCGGCGCCGGGGCGGGCTTGCGCAATCGGCTCTCGCTGGCCCTTGCCCGCCTCCGCCCGCCTTTATCCGCCAAGCCGGCCCGCAAATTGGCGTCCGGCGCAAAGACGGCGGTGTTAGTGTGGCAACATCCGCAACCCGCCGCACACCGGGCTCGCCCCACCGTGCATGAAAAACGCGATGTCCGAGCCAACCGCACTGATCATCGAGCACGATTTCACCGGCCACCGCTGGCGCTACGTCGAATGGGCGGTACAGGCCTACACGGAGGCCGGCTACCACTGCATGGTGGTGACCGACCCCGGCAACCAGGCGCATCCGCTCGCCCAGCGCATGCTGGCCGGGCAGAATCCCGCCGCCAGCATCGTCTTTACGCAGCCACCGCCCGCGGTGGGCAGCGGCCTGGGCAAGATCAGCTATGTCCGCTTCTGGCGCACTTTCCGCCATGCCTTCCAGGTCGCGGCCGGCCTGCGCGACATCTCGCTGGTGGTGGTGCCCTATGCCGACTACTTCCTCTATGTGCTCCCGTTGCTTGGCTCGCCGTTTGCCAAGGTGCCATGGGTCGGCATTACGATGCGCGCAAACTTCCATCACAGCAAGGTGGGCGTGAAGTCCCCGCACCAGCCGCTGGTGAACGCGGTCAAGACGTGGCTGTTCCGGCGCGCCGTGGAGTCCGGCGGCATGAAGACCCTGCTGTCGATCGACCCGACCCTTGCGCAGTGGTATCCGCGCGGCAACGGCCGCACCGCCCTCGCCTACCTGGCCGATCCCTGTCCCGACGCGCTCCCGGCCGATCCCGCGGCCGCCAGGCAGCGGCTGGGGCTGGGCCAAGGCCCGGGACGCAGCGCCGGCACCTGCCTGCTGGTGTACGGCGCAGTCACGGAACGCAAGGGCATTTGCGAACTGGTCGCCGCGCTGGCCGGCCACCCGCGCGCGCCCATGCTAGTGATTGCCGGCCAGCAGGACCCACAGACGCGCGCGTTCCTGCAGGCGGCCGCGTCCACGCTGTCACCGCCGCCCGTGATCTTTGACCGCTTCATCACCGACGAGGAGGAGGCGGACCTGTTCTCCGCCTGCGACGCCGTCTGGCTCGGCTACAAGGGCCATTACGGCATGAGCGGCGTACTGGTGCAGGCCTACCGCTTTGGCAAGCCCGTGATCGCCACCACCGACGGCCTGATCGGCTGGTTCTGCCAGGGGCAGGAGCTCGGGCCGGTGCTGGAGGACCTGTCCGGCCCCGCCATCCAGCGCGCACTGGACCAGCTGTCCTGGCCCGTGGCGGCCACGGCGCCGTCGGCCGAATCCGCCAGGGCCCACCTGCTGGCCCGGCATACCTTGAACGAATTCAAACAGACGCTGCGCCGCGCGGCTGCCTGACGCTCGCTTGCGTGACAAGACACAAGCAGTACCCGTTCGGGGGTGCCGCTGCCCGCGCAGCCATGGCAACGCCATGGCCACGAACCTACATCGCCCAGGGTCACAGCATGCCGTGCGGATCGCACCGGCAGGAGGCCTTTTGCATGCATCGCACAGTAGACGCGTACGCGCGTTGCCACAGCCGCTTCGTCGAACTGGATTTCGTCAGGGGCCTGGCCATCATCGCCGTCATGGGCATTCACTTCCACACCGTCGACACCGGCAGCCGCCTGATCTGGCTGCTTGAATATCCGCTAAAGAACTTTGGGCGGGAAGGCGTCACGCTGTTCTTCACGCTCAGCGGATTCCTGGTGGGCGGGTTGCTGCTGCGGCAGTACGCGCAGACCGGCACCGTGGACGCGCGGCGCTTTTTCATTCGCCGGATCTTCAAGATCTGGCCGGCTTACTACCTGCTGATCCTGGTCCACGCGTTGTCTGGCCATCATGCACGCAACACCTTCTTGCTGCAGAACGCGACGCATCTGCAGAACTATCTCGGCAGCTCCATCGCGCAGACCTGGAGCCTGGCGGTGGAAGAACACTTCTACCTGCTGCTGCCCATTGCGCTGCTGCTGTGCGCGCGATTGCGCCTGACACCGGAACGGTTGCTATGGCTGCTCGCGGCGGCCTGCATGCTGGTCTTGCTGGCCCGCAGCGCGGCCGTCGCCGGCGGCGACATCCGGGGCGCCTACGTGTACACGCAGTATCGCGTCGACAGCATGCTGTTTGGCGTGATGCTGGCGGTCCTGTACTGGATGAAGCCCGGCATCTACCGCAAGCTGGCGGCACGGCGCGGCTGGCTGGCTGCCGCGGTGGCGGGGCTGCTGGCATGGCTGCTGTTCTGCCAGGCCGATATCGTCGTCGAGGAGAGCATCGGCTTCACCATCCAGTCCATCGGCTTCATTGCCCTGATCGTGCTGGTGCTGGAGCATTCCGGCCGCCTGCGCGACAGTGTCGCGTACCGGGCCGTCGCCTGGATCGGCGTGTATTCCTATGGCATCTACCTGTGGCACACGGTGGCGCGCACGCCCGGCGCCCTGATGATTCATGCGGCCTTGGCACATGGGCTGCCGCCGGCGCTGGTCTGGGTGCTGGCGCTCGTCATGCAGTTCACCATTGCCATTGCGGTGGGCTACCTGACCACCCGTGCCGTTGAATTGCCCTTCCTGCGGCTGCGCGACGCGCTCTTTCCGGCCGGCCCGCGCGGCGGCGCCGACGTGCTTGGCAAGGACAAGATCGGCGCTTGACGTCGCGGCCATGCCGCACCACGCCCCCGGCGTAGTGCGGAGCCGCCAAAACGCCCCTTGCGAAAGGCCAATCGCGCCAAATTGCGGGCCAGCCACGTTTTCACGTTCGATAATTTTCTCGACAGGAACGTAATGAATGAATTCGCGTTCCTGCGAATGCAAGATGCAGGATGCAGCGCGCAATACGATGGATTCTTCCGCGCGGCGATGCCCAGCATTGCCGAGAGCGCCGCGGGGCCACCCAGTGAGAGGCGGAACATGGATACCGAAGCATTTGCCGATTGTCTCGATGTCGTCGGCGATCCACGCGGGGCTGGCCGTGACACCAGTCGCGAAGCCAGTCGCGAAAGCTACCGCGATGCAAGCCGGGACAGCCTGGCCAGCCCGCCGGGACACCGCGTCATCGACCTCACCCGCGCCGGAAAGGGCAACTACGTGCGCCGCCGCAGCCGGCTGGTCGAGGCGGCCTGGTTCCTGGTCGAAGCCGGCATCATCAACAATAAACTGAATCCGTTCTCCGGGCTGCGTGTCGCCCTGCTGCGCCTGTTCGGTGCACGCATCGGCCAGCACTGCCGGCTGGTCCACCCGCTGCGCGTCAAGTCACCCTGGAACCTGGAAGTGGGCGATGGCTGCTGGTTCGGCGTGGATGTGTGGATCTACAACCAGGCCAGCATCCGCATCGGCTCCAACGTCTGCATCTCGCAAGGCAGCTTCCTGACGGCAGGCTCGCACGACGTGGACAGCAACATGGACTTGCAGGTCGCGCCGATCGTGATCGAGGACGGTGTGTGGATCACGTCCAAGTGCGTCATCCAGAAGGGCATCACCATCGGCCGCTCGGCGGTGGTCACGCCACTCTCGGTGGTGCATCACTCGCTGGAGGCCGAGGGTATCTACGGCGGCAATCCGTGCCGGTTCATCCGCAAGCGATTCGACCCGCCCGGGCACGCTGGCGTCACGACCCCGTCCGGCACCCTATAAGGAGAACAGCATGGATTACCAGGCAAGCCGCGACGTCAACCCTGCCAGCCGGTCCATCGAACTCGATTTTGTTCGCGGGCTGGCCATCATTGCCGTGATGGGAATGCACTTCCACACGGTCAGCACCGGCAGCCAGTGGGTCGCCCTGATCGAGTATCCGCTCAAGAACTTCGGGCGCGAAGGGGTCAACCTGTTCTTCACGCTGAGCGGCTTCCTGGTCGGGGGGTTGTTGCTGCGCCAGTACGCGCAGAGCGGCAGCGTGGATGCGCGGCGCTTTATCGTCCGCCGCATCTTCAAGATCTGGCCAGCCTACTACGCTCTGATCCTGTTCCATGTGCTGGCCGGCCGCCACCCGACCAGCACCTTCCTGTACCAGAATCTCACGCACATGCAGAACTACCTCGGCTCCTCCATTGCGCAGACCTGGAGCCTTGCCGTGGAAGAACACTTCTACCTGTTCCTGCCGGCGCTGGTGCTGCTGTTCGCGCGCTTGCGCGTGCGCGCCAACACCATCCTCTGGACGCTGGGCACCTTGTGCGTGGTGGTGCTGGTCGCGCGCTGCGCCGCGGTGGCCAGCGGCGAGCTGGAAGCGGCCTCCGCCTACACGCAATATCGCATCGACAGCCTGCTCGTCGGCGTCATGCTGGCCACGGTCTACTGGATGAAGCCGGAACTGTACCGCCGCATCGCCGGGCAAAGGCTGTTGCTGCTGGCCGTGGTGGCGGGCACGATTGTCTGGCTGGTATTCCTGCAGCGCAACCTCGTGCTGGAAGAGAGCATCGGCTACACCATCCAGGCCATCGGCTTTGCCGCGCTGATCGTGCTGGTGCTCGAATACTCCGGTGCGATACGCGGCGCCAAGCTGTACCGGGCGGTGGCGTGGATCGGCGTGTATTCCTACGGCATCTATTTGTGGCACTCCGTGGCGCTGGCCCCCGGCGATGTGTTTATTCGCAAGGCAAGCACGTTTGGCATCCCCGTCATGGTGGCGTGGGGGCTCGCCCTTGCGTTGCAGTTTGCGATTGCGATCGTCGTCGGCTACGCTGCCACGCGCGCGATCGAGTTCCCCTTCCTGCGCATCCGCGACGCGCTGTTCCCGGCCCGCCGCCGCAGTACGCCTGCCGCACAGCCGGCCGAGCAGCACGCCGCGTGAGCTGACCCGACGCCGTCCCCGCGGGCGTAAGCCACGTGCCGCGCGGGACTCGAGTTACCGACTGCCAACAGCCTGGGGCCATAGCCTTTCCCCTGGGGAGGAAGGCAGCAACCGAGCGGCAATTGAGGAATCAAGGTGAATCACAGTGGCTAGATATACACAGTCCTTCAAGGAACGCGCCGTCGCGCGGATGCTGCCTCCCGAGAACGCCAGTGTTGCGCAAGTGTCCGCCGAGACGGGGATATCGCCGGCAGCGCTGGAGCGCTGGCGCGCGGTAGCCCTCGCCCCACCACCGACCGACCCGCCCGGCGCCGGCGAAGCGCGCCTGGACGCCGTGCTTGCCACTGGTACCATGGGCGAGCTGCAGAAGACCGCCTGGTGCCGTGAGAATGCGGTCGACCCGACCGAGCTGGAATGCTGGCGGCAGAGCGCCGCGGCTGCGCTGGCGGACAACCGCGGGATTGGCGCAGTGCGCAGGCGGCATGAGCAGGATCAGAAGCGGATTCGGGAGTTGGAGAGGGAGTTGAGGAGGAAGGAGCAGGCGCTTGCCGAGACGGCGACGTTGTTGGTGTTGACTAAGAATGTGAGTTCGTTGTTTGCTGCGCCTGAGGATAAGTGATTGTGGTTTTGGTGAGTGTGATGGAGGTTGTTTCGGCGTTTTCCCGCTATCGAGATTTAATCGCTTCTAGTCCCGCTGACGCGGGAGTGTCTCTTGTGGGCGGGGTTTTGATGCTTCTAGCTGCTGTCGCGGCTGTACGGTGTTGGCCGTTTTAGAACGTGTGAGATGTCACTTTTCTTTACTCGTAAAGAAAAGTAACCAAAAGAAAGCGATCCTTGCAGGAGGCTGGCGTGTCGGGGTTGCGTAGCCCGGTGGTTTCGTCGTCAGGCCCCGGGTTTTAATGGACTCGTGCCGTTACCGGTTTGAATGGCCACGATTCTGTGAATGGCACTGGTTTCGTGGTGAGGCTACTCGGTAGCGGAGTCCTTGCCTATTCACACATCTGCCGGTACCGGCGCAAAGCGCCACGATATATCACGCCGTGATGGTTTCGTGGTGGGGTGGGCGCGGTGGAAATTCTTCGACCCATCAATCCGGTGCCACCGCGCCCACGACGAAAACGGGACGCTTGCAACTTCGTGGCCGCCCGCGCCGCGAGCGACAGACGGCTTGAAATTCGTGGTGGTGGCTACCGGTGGGGGCCACCACGAATCCCTGGGCATTGGCAGCGTCGTGATGATCTAAACTGGTAACGGCACGAGGTCATTAGCACCCGGGGCCGTACGACGAAATCATTGGGGTCCCCAATGACGCCACGCCAGCCTCCTGCAAGGATCGCTTTCTTTTGGTTACTTTTCTTTACGAGT
Source organism: Cupriavidus sp. CuC1 (assembly GCF_044627735.1). Classification (NCBI taxonomy): domain Bacteria; kingdom Pseudomonadati; phylum Pseudomonadota; class Betaproteobacteria; order Burkholderiales; family Burkholderiaceae; genus Cupriavidus; species Cupriavidus sp. CuC1. The sequence goes on from NZ_JBIUHC010000011.1 coordinate 108,067, forward strand.
AAAGAAAAGTGACATCTCACACGTTCTAAAACGGCCAACACCGTACAGCCGCGACAGCAGCTAGAAGCATCAAAACCCCGCCCACAAGAGACACTCCCGCGTCAGCGGGACTAGAAGCGATTAAATCTCGATAGCGGGAAAACAGCCAATCCTGTACAGAACCGCGACAGCAGCTAAAAGCATAAAAACCCCGCCCACAAAAGACCCCCCCGCGTCAGCGGGGCTAGAAGCCTAGAAACGCCTCCATGCGCATAAACGACCAACTACGCAAAGCCCTGGCAAAAGCTCAACGCTAATCAATATAACCCCTTACCTCCCCACATACCCCTCAGGCAAAGTCACATTCCCCTGCACCACAGCAGCATTAGCAGAAACCACATAGACCGGCGTCTCCGTCAAAGCCAGTGCAACCTGCCCATTCGAATAAGCCACGGAAGCCGCATTCCCCATCATATCCAGCACCGTCACCTGCCCGCTGGACCCAGGCGCATCCACCTGCAAGCTATAAGCAACGCTATACGTCACGCTAAACCCCGTATTTGCACTCCAGTTGGCATTGTCATGCGCCCACAATGCCGTCACCACGTTGCCATTGTTGAGCCGCTGGAATGCATACCCATAAACCCCGAACGGCAGCCCCTTGAGCGGCCCCAGCGTATTGGTGCCGTCGATCAGCCGGGTCATCGCCGCTACTGCCATCGCCGCGGGCTTTGGGCTGATCTTGGCGGGGCCGTAGGTGCCTTGCGGGTTGACCAGGTCGAAGAACAAGCCGTAGCCGGCAGGGTCGGTGGGGATGTCGGTGGCGTAGAACATATAGGTCACGTCCGCGCCCTCTCCCAGCAGTATCAGGTGCGTGCGGGCAATCACCGCGCCGTGCGCGTACAAGACGTTCTGCGTCGGGTAGTTGGCGCCATAAGCGGAGCCGAGGTCGTAGCTGATCCCGGTCTCGGTGACGAACAGCCGCGCGCCGCGCTTGAGCTGGGTGGCAACAGCATGGCGCAGCTCGCGCATGGCGGCCGGCAGGGCGTTGGCGGCGTTGGAGGGATCGCTGTTGCCGACCAGGCGCTCTGGCGGATGCGATGGCGAAGTGCCTACGTCGTAGTAGCCGTGCGCCGTCACGCCGTCGAGATACTGGGCAAAGCCCAGCGGCGCCAGCCGGTTCAGCCAGACGGTGTTCTCGCGCACCATGGCGTTGGTGGTGCCCATGATCACCGCGCTCGGGTCGGTGCTGTGGATGCCCTGGAAGGTGGCCTTGTACATCGCGGTGAAGTTGGCATCGGTATCCAGCCACGGCAGGCCGCCGTTATAGTCGGGTTCCCAGGTCACCTGGTAGTAGTTGGCCGACTGCGCGGGGAAATACCGGGTCCGCACCGTGTTCGACTCCTGCCCCACCCGGCTCATGTAGTCCTGGTAGGCCGGCAAGGATTTCGGCGCGTAGCTGTGGGTAGCCACGCCGGTGGGGCTCGCCCAGGCGGGGATGCCGTCGAGCTGGATCAGCCGCATCAGGTCGCCGGGCTTGAAGTACGAGGCGAGGTGGTCCACCGCGGGGTTGAAGGTGTTGGGACCGTTGGGCTCTTCTACGTACCAGTTGCGGTTGTCGTTGACCCACGACAAGCCGAGCGCGGGATAGAGCGGACGATAGCCGTCGCCATCGCAGCAGCCTTGCCCGGGCAGCAGGTAGGCCGCGCCTTGCCCGCCGAAGCGATGCAGGTCCTGGTTGGCGTAGCTGACCGCCGGCAGCACGGAAGAGACGTTGGGCAGCACGCCGAACGTCGCAATGCCGCTGGGCCGCGTGCCGCGCGCGAGCAGCGAGCCTGCGCCGGAGGCCAGGCTGGCCGATCCGGCAAAGTAGCCTGACACCGTGGACGTGCAGTTCAGCGTCGACACGATCGCGCCTGCGGCGACCGGGAACTGGCCGCTGGCACGGACCTTGTTCCAGGCGTCGGAGATCTGCCAGTTCACCGTGTCCGCGCTGCCGGCGCGGGTGGTCACGCTCAGCGGGAAGGTACTGCCCGAGGCGAACATCCGCGTGCCGTCGCCCCCCGGGGTATCCATCTCGATTGCGTCGCCGCCGCCCGCCGCCGCTACGCTGCCGGCAGGCGCGGTGCAACTTAGCGTGCCGCTGCCCGTGGGCGTCACAGGCGTGGTCGGGGTAGTGGGTGTCGTGGGCGTTGTGGTGCCGGTGTCCTCATATGAACACGTCTTGCCGAAACCGGGCGCGGGGTCTCCGAACACGCCGTTGTTGCAGGCCACGCCATTGGTGAAGGTCAGGGTGACGTACTGCGTAGCGGTCCCGTAGCGGACCTGGCGCGTGCCGGTAAAGCTGCAGAAGCCGTTCTCCGAGCTGCAGGCAACCCAGGTGCTGGTGCCGGGGGGCGTCGTCGGACTACTCGTGCCGGAGTCGTACCAGCAACTCTTGGCAAACCCGGACGCGGGGTCTCCGAACACGCCGTTGTCGCAACTGGTGCCGCCGGTGAAGGTCTTGATGACGTACTGCGTGTCGGTGCCGTACTTGACCTGGTGGGTGCCGGTGAAGGCGCAGGTCTGGTATTCCGAGGCGCACAGCGTCCAGGTGACGGCCGCTGGCTGCAGGGTTGCGGGGCTTGCGCTGGTCGCGCCGCCCCCGCTTTCGCCGCCACAGCCCGCGATGGCAAGCAACAGCAGCAACAAGATGCCGGCGCGCTGCAAGGCAACACGTATCCAAGGGCTCCCCGCAGCCGGGGCTGGGTTCGGGCTGGTAAGCGTCGACATGGCTTCCCCATCGTTTGGCCTGCGTCTGGTCAACGCGGGCGCAACAGTAACGCATGGACCCCGTAGGTCCCCGAATGAATGGAAAACTGGCGGGCGCTGTCCGCCGTTGCCGGCGAAGCGCCGGGCGGCGTCGGACGCGCCCTTCTTGTGCAGCCCCTGGCCGAGGCGTTTCATCGGTGATGCTCCTGGCGCGGCCAGCCAAAGGATGACGGCAACGCAAGGCATGTGGGACGCGCGGCCTGCAAAACTTGCCGCGGCGGGGTTGAGTGAGCCCTCCGGCATAGCTGGCAGGGTCCGGGCCGAACGAAGCCTGGCGCACCATTGTGGTGAGCGCGCCGGATACAAGTTTACCCGCACGCCCCTGGCTATGGCCGCCAAGATTTAGTGTTTATCGGACGAAGGCGGGGCCGCAGGCAAGGCCAGTTCGCGGCGCGTGGACGGCGCTCTCGCACCAGGCGGCGCGCCGGCGGCACCAGTGCCACTAGTGCACTAGCGGCAAATCACCGGGGCGTAATACGGCGAGTAGTGCCAGATGATCTGCTGGAATGGAGCATGGCGTCCGTAGGCCACCGTGCACAGCCCGAGCAGGGCAACGCCGGCGATCAGGCATTTGCCCAGCCGCTTCGGCGCGCCGTGGCAGGCGCGCAGCACCCAGAAGGCAACGGCGCCGCCCAGAAGCCACCCGGCAATGACCTCGGCCGGGGTATGCGCGCCCAGGCGCACGCGGCTAAAGCAGATCAAGGCCGCTAGCATCAAGCCGAGCACGAAGCCTGCCCGGCGCCATGACGCCCGGAAGCTGCGCAACAGCAACCCGAGGAACACGGACCACACCGCCGACGAGAGCATCGCGTGGCCGCTGATCACGCGCATGTCGAAACTCTCCAGCACCGTGCCGCAGCCGGTGTGCAGCAGCTTGCTGGCCAGCACCAGCGCCGCGGCCGCCGCCAGGCACAGGGCCCAGCGCAGCGCCACCCGCCACCCGGTGCTTTGCAGCAGCCACAGGCCGGTGGTGAGCGCCAGCGGTAGCGTCACGGCGGCATCGCCGAGGTCTGTGATCCGGTACCAGTTCATCATGTCTTTCGTCAGCTTGCATAAGTGTGCAGGCGAGCTCAAAGCGGATCTCGCCATCGATGATGCTTCCGACTTCCCATTGAATCCTGTTGGCCACAATGTATGCCCCTCGCGCGAGGCCAAGGCGGCGGGATGCATGCGCTGTCGGAATACAGCGAACTGTTGGCAGATGGCGCTCGCTGCGCAGCGATACGCTGGCTTCGCCAAGGCTGGCTCCGGGACCATGCCGTGCGGCAGGAGCTGCGCGCGCCAAGGCAACCGACCGGCAGGACTCCAAGCCTTTCAAACCAGACGACGGGGGTAGTTTCATGCTCAAGATCAGGAAAGCCGTATTCCCGGTGGCCGGCCTCGGCACGCGATTTCTGCCGGCGACCAAGGCCAGCCCGAAAGAGATGTTGCCGGTAGTTGACAAGCCGCTGATCCAGTACGCCGTGGAAGAAGCGATGGCCGCGGGAATTACCGAGCTGATCTTCGTGACGGGGCGCAGCAAGCGTGCCATCGAGGATCACTTCGACAAGTCCTATGAGGTCGAGGCCGAACTGATGGCGCGCGGCAAGCAGCAATTGCTGGACCTGGTGCGCAGCATCAAGCCCGCCCACGTGGATTGCTTCTATGTGCGGCAGGCAGAGCCCCTGGGACTTGGCCACGCGGTGCGCTGCGCCAGCAAGCTGATCGGGGACGAGCCCTTCGCCGTGATCCTCGCCGACGATCTGCTGGACGCGCGCACGCCCGTGCTCAAGCAGATGATCGAGGTGTTCGACCACTATCACAGCTCCGTCATCGGCGTGGAGGAGATCGAGCCGCAGGATTCACGCTCCTATGGCGTGATCGACGGCAAGCCTTGGGACGACCGCATCTTCAAGATGTCCGGCATCGTGGAGAAGCCCGCGCCGCAAGCCGCACCGTCCAACCTTGGCGTGGTGGGGCGCTACGTGCTGATGCCCAGCATCTTTGAGTTCCTGAACACGCTCAAGCCGGGCGCCGGCGGCGAGCTGCAGCTCACGGACGCGATCCAGGCGCTGCTGGCCCGCGAGCAGGCGCTGGCCTACCGCTATGAGGGACGCCGCTTCGATTGCGGCAGCAAGCTGGGCTACCTGAAGGCTACCGTGGAGTTCGCGCTACGCCACGCTGAAGTCGGCGCGCCGTTCGCGGCGTACCTGCGCACCGAATGCGCCATCGTCGCGCAAGCCCTGGCGCACGGCAACGACCAGCTGGCGGAGGCGGTGATCGTAACGCCCGAAGCGCAGACCGATGTGCAAGCCGACGTGCAAGCCGACGTGCAGGCCGAAGCGCAAACCGAGCGCGATGCGCGCTTGATTCCGCTGGCCGCCTGACCCACCCCGGCGCGCAGCACCGGGGCCGTCGCCAAGCCGGCCCCGGTCAGCGGAAATATGCCCTTGTGTTCTCGTGCACCTCGCCATGCGCCAGCAGCTCGGCCGGTGTCATCCAGCAGTACTCGCTGTGCTGGTCAGGTTGCCCGAGCGGCGCGCCGCCGGGCATGGTCCACGCATAGGCGAGCACCACGTAGTGCGTGGAGATGCCCGGCTCTGCGGCGAAGTTGTCCGGATAGTGATGTTCGAACACGCCGCGCGGCACGGCATCGCCACGCTCGACCCCGGTGAGGCCGAGCTCATCCGCCACGATGCGCCGGAACGCGGCATCCAGGCCCTCGTCCTTGTGGATACGCCCGCCTGGCACGAACCATGACCCTTTCGCCGGCCGGTTACGGCGCCGGCCAAGCAACACCCGGCCTTGCACATCGGTGACGAGCAGGTCGATCGAGACCAGGGGGGTGTTAGCAACCACAGAGAGGAAATCCAATCTGGCAAGCATTGCGCGCGACTCCAAAATCGAAAGACTACCATCTGCTTGAACCTGCTTGAACCTGCTTGAATCTGCTTCGATCCGCGTCATCCCGTGGCAAGCGTGCTGCCCAAAAAAGAATAGCGCCGGCATGCATGTCGCGCGGAATCCGGGAACATGTCGTTCCGCCCGGGGGCTGGACCGAAACCCGTCGACACGACCCTGCCGGCGCAGAAAGACGCCTCGCCCACCGGGGGATAGGCGAGGCGCAAAGCACGGGCAAGTGGGTCAGACCTGTCCGCGACGTATGGAGCCTACCCGTGGCCGCGTGATTCGAAAGTGGGCTAGCGCACCAGGCGTTGCGCCCGGCGAACTAATGGCGGATGGCGACTGCCTGGCGCACCGGACGTCGGCAATGCCTTAAAAATCTGCCGCCGCTGCCGTTATTTCACTTGCGGCCAGCAATCACTGGCCACGCGCCAGACTGCGCCACCGCGCAACGATGCCCAGGAATTCCTATGCAATACGACCCGATACAGCTTGCCCAGCTCGGCTGCATCCTTATGGTAGTGCTGTGCACGGCACTTGCAATCCGGCACACCCGAAAGCAGACCCGCGTCGACCATCACATCTCCGAACTGGAGCGCCAGCTCCGCGAACGCGCGCCAAAGCGCCACGACACGACGGGTGAAGCGCACATCTTCGGGTAACGCCATGGGTTGGGCGCACCGCCCGGCGGCATGCGCCCCCACGATGCACACCGCGCCGGAAATTGACGCGAGAACAGCGGGGGAAAATAGGGGCTTTTCCCCATACGATGTCTTATCGAGAATACGTATGATCCGTCGCGTGACAAGTCGCAGCGCATAAGTTCTTAAATCCGACAGCTGGACCACGAGCGGCTTTGCCGCCTGGTACGACTTGATTGCCGGTCTTCGCAGCGTGACTCCGGTTTGCCCACAATGGCCATAGAGCCAACGGGGCAGGAGCAACGTGGTGTGGATGTCGCGGGGTGTAAAAAGCCATTCTTCGGAATGGCTTTTTTTATGGGACTGCCGCATTGGCTTTGCACGGGCGTGATTGGCCTGCCACCCGGTGCCGTCCATTGTGCACATCGGCAGGCGTCCTTATATACTCCGCCAGATCATCAAGCGCCCGCACGGGCCGGGAGAGCTGGCGTGGATCGACTGCAGGCCATGAAGACCTTCGTCACCGTGGTGGAGACCGGCGGCTTCACCGCCGCCGCGCGCAAGCTGGACATCTCGCTATCGGTGGTCAGCCGCATCGTCAACGAGCTGGAAACGCACTTGGGCGTGCGCCTGCTGACCCGTACCACGCGGCTGGTCCGCATGACCGACACCGGCGCGGCCTACTTCGAGAACTGCCGCCGCCTGCTGGGCGAGATCGATGAAGCCGAGCTGGCAGCCTCTGGCGCGCATGCGGCGCCGCGCGGCCAGCTTGCCATCACGGCTTCCGTGCTGTTCGGCGCCGCCTACGTGATGCCGATCGTCACCGAATACCTGAACCGCTACCCGGAGGTCGACGCGACCTGCCTGTTCCTGGACCGGATCGTGAACCTGGTCGACGAAGGCATCGACGTAGGCATCCGCATCGGGCAGCTGCCGGATTCGTCGCTGCAAGCCGTGCGCGTGGGCCAGGTGCGGCGCGTGGTGTGCGCGGCGCCGTCTTACCTGGCCAGGCACGGCGTGCCGCAAACCCCGGACGACCTCGCCAGCCATGCCACCATCCTGCCCAATGGCGCAAACAATGCGGCAGAGTGGCGCTTCAACCGCGACGGCACTCCCGTCGTCACCCGGCTGCAACCGCGCCTGACAACCACCACCAATGACTCCGCGATTGCTGCCGCCGTGTCCGGCTTTGGCGTCGTGCGGCTGCTGTCGTACCAGGTGGCCAGGCAGCTGCGCGACGACTCGCTGCGCATCGTGCTGGCGGACGTGGAACCGCCGCCCCTGCCCATCAACGTGATCCACCGGGAGGGCCGCCATGCCACGCGCAAGGTCCGCGCTTTCCTGGACCTTGCCATCGAAACGCTGCGCGCGGACAGTACGCTGAACTGACCGGCCCGCTGACGGGGGCGCCAAGCGCCCCGATTCTTCTCGCAACGAGAATAGTCCCTTCTCGCCGGGGCCGTTTTTCGTGCCTCGGGACGCACCTATGATCCATCCAGGCACACGGACCGGACACGGCGCAGGCAGGCCTTCTCCCGAGAACCCTTCGGACAGTGTGCTAGCCGCCACCGGGCGGCGTCATTTCCCAAACACGCCGAGGATCACCGCCATGCAAGTCTATTTCCACCCCCTCTCCGGACACGCGCACCGCGTCCGCCTGTTCCTGTCGCTGATCGGCGCCAATGCCGAAGCGATCGAGGTCGATCTGGCCAAAGGCGCGCACAAGGCACCTGAATTCCTCAAGCTCAACCCGTTCGGCCAGGTGCCCGTGCTGGTGGACAACGACACCGTGATCACCGACTCCAACGCCATCCTGGTGTACCTGGCCAAGACGTTCGGCAAGACGGACTGGCTGCCCGAATCGCCCGCTGGTGCCGCCGCGGTACAGAAATGGCTGTCGGTCGCCGCCGGCGAGATCGCCTACGGCCCGGCAGCCGCGCGCCTCATCACCGTGTTTGGCGCCCCCTACAACGCCAAGGAAGTGATTGCCCGCGCGCACGTCATCCTCAAGCGCGTTGACGACGTGCTTGCCAAGGGCAAGTGGCTGGCCGCCGCCCACCCCACGCTGGCCGACGTGGCGCTGTACAGCTACATCGCCCGAGCGCCCGAAGGTTTTGTCGACCTGTCGGACTACGCCAACGTCAAGGCCTGGCTGCAGCGCATCGAAGCCCTGCCGGGCTTTGTGGAGTTCAAGACGACGCCGGCCGGCCTCGCCGCCTGATCAGGACTCTGGCCTGGACCTGCCTAGGCCGGCCACCGAACGTCGTACAGGAAGGAGCACCCACCATGTCCGCCCAAGCCCGTCCATCCACGCAAGCCACCCATGCCCCCGCGCAGCCCTGGCACGCCGGCGAGCGTAGCCTCCAGGCACGCGCAGGCGTTGCCGGGCGCATGGAGGATGTCGGCCAGCGCGTGGTGCGCGACTACATGCCCGACCAGCACCGCGAGTTCTTCGCGCAACTGCCGATGGTGGTGCTGGGCGCGGTCGCGCCGGATGGCCGGGTGTGGGCGACGCTGCGCGCCGGGCAGCCGGGCTTCCTGCACTCGCCGGATGCCACCACGCTGAACATCGCCACGGCCCGCGACCCCGCCGACCCGGCGGATGCCGGCATGGAAGACGGCAGCGCCATTGGCCTGCTGGGCATCGACCTGCTGACACGCCGGCGCAACCGCATGAACGGTACAGCGCGGCGAGGCAGCGACGGCGTGCTGCGGATCGACGTGGGGCAGAGCTTCGGCAACTGCCCGCAGTACATCCAGAAGCGCGTGTTCGAATTCACGCGCACGCCCGGCACGTCCGGCATGCGCGCCCCGGCGGCGCCGCACCACTTCACCGCGCTGGATGCGCGTGCGCGCGCGCTCATCGGTTCGGCGGATACGTTCTTCGTCGCGTCCTACGTGGACCTTGAAGATGGGGAGCGCCAGGTGGATGTGTCGCATCGCGGCGGCAAGCCCGGCTTTGTCCGGATCGATGCGGACGGCGGTCTGACCATTCCTGACTTTGCCGGCAACCTGTTCTTCAACACGCTCGGCAACTTCGTGGTCAACCCGATCGCCGGCCTCGTCTTTACAGACTTCAACACCGGCGAGCTGCTCCAGCTCTGCGGCAAGGCCGAGGTCATCCTGGACTCGCCAGAGATCGCCGCCTTCCAGGGCGCGGAACGCCTGTGGCGCTTCATGCCCGAGCAGATCGTGCGCCGCGACGAGGCCCTGCCGCTGCGCTGGCTGCCACAAGCGCACGGCGCATCGCCGAACTCGCTGATGACCGGCAGCTGGGAACAAGCCGCCGACCGCCAGCGCGCCGCGGCGCTGGCCAACGCATGGCGGCCATTGCGCGTCGCGCGCATCGTCGATGAAAGCAGCGTGGTCCGGTCCTTCCACCTGGAACCCACTGACGGCGCCGGCCGCGTGGCGCACCTGGCCGGCCAGTTCCTGCCGATTCGGGTCACGCTGGCGGGCCATGCGCAGCCGGTGATGCGCACCTACACGCTGTCGGTGTCGCCGGCCGACGATGTGTACCGCATCAGCGTGAAGCGCGAAGGCACGGTGTCACGCCACCTGCACGACAATCTCAAGGTAGGCGACCTGATCGAAGCCCGCGCGCCGGCCGGCGCCTTCACCATCGACGCCGCCGAGCGCAGGCCGGCCGTGCTGCTGGCCGCAGGCATCGGTGTCACGCCGATGCTCGCCATGCTCCGCCAGATCGTCTATGAAGGCCTGCGCAAGCGCCGGGTCCGCCCGACGTGGTTCTTCCACTCGGCGCGCACCTTGGCCGAGCGCGCCTTCAGCAAGGAGCTCGCCACGCTCACTGAGAGCGCCGGCGGCGCGGTGGAACTGGTGCGCCTGCTGAGCGACCCGAAGGACGCCACCCGGGTCAAGGACTATGACGTGTCCGGGCGCATCGACATCGACACGCTGCGCAGCCGCCTGCCCCTCGATGACTATGACTTCTACCTGTGCGGGCCGACCGCGTTCATGCAATCGCTCTACGACGGCCTGCGCGCGCTCAACGTCGCCGATTCACGCATCCATGCGGAAGCCTTTGGCGCGTCCTCGCTGGTGCGCAAGCGCGACGCCGGCAGCACGGCCGCACCCGCCGCCAAGCCCGCGGTGCAGCCCGTGCCTGTCACCTTCGTGCAATCGGGCAAGGAAGCTCGCTGGACGCCGGGCGGCGGCTCGCTGCTGGCGCTGGCCGAGCAGCGCGGCCTGGCGCCGGCCTTCGGTTGCCGCGGCGGCAGCTGCGGCTCGTGCAGCACGCGTGTGCTGCAGGGCACGGTGGCGTACGCCGAGGCGCCGGAGTTCAGCGTGGCGCAAGGCGAGGCGCTGATCTGCTGCGCGGTCCCGGCGGCGATGGATGCCGACGGGAACAAAGCCATCGTGCCGCTGCAACTGGATCTTTGAGCGGTCAGGCCTGGGCGTCGCGCCGGGCATGCTGGAACCTTCCAGCGGCCTTTGGCATTTCAACCAAGCCTTCCGGCCACACGGTCTCGCTGGTGGAGGCCACGTCCGCCTCCGCCCCTCAACTGTGGTCCGCGATTGCCTGACTGTCGCGATCACCTTCAACTACCTGCCCTGACCGGGCCGGCACGCTCGACCGATACCTCCCGGGCATCGGTCGAGCAATTCCGCCATCTTTCGCGGGCGGCCTGGTTTGACTACGCTCCAGCCATGGATGGCCGGGGCGCTGAGAAATGCCCGGCAGCCCTTGCCAGTACTGGCAGCGGGCCATGTGCGCAACAGCAAACAAAGCGGGCCGCCTCAACCCAAACAATCTACAAAAGTTGTTTTTGTATATATTTTCGCTTAGCATGGACCAACGATCGCGCAACAGCGATTGCCAATTCCAACCCTAGGAGCTCGTCGGAGTTGAGGTGAAGCGTGATTCAAAACATCAGGTCGTGACTGGGTTCGCGGCCGGTTTGCGGGCTCATCTCAGTCGTCAAAACGC
>NZ_JBIUHC010000012.1:0-118892 GCF_044627735.1 Cupriavidus sp. CuC1
GGCTGGCTGGGGGTGCGCAGCGGCGCCGGCCTGACGGGCGCCTTGGCTGCAGGCGGCGGAGATACGGGCGCGGGGGCCTCAGGCTTGGCGGCGCCCGGCGGCCCGGCCTGCTGCAGCCAGATCTCGCCCGGCTGCGGCGGCGAATTGCGGGTGCGCGCCGGCGGCTGCCAGACCGGCTGACGCCGCGCCGATACGGCTTCGATGCCCTTGTGGCGGGGCACGTAATCGGTCGAGCCCGGCACGGCGGTATGCGTGGCGCCGAGGTGGGTGGTCTCCCAGCTGTCCGGCTCGCGCGCGGTGCGGGCGGGCGTGCGCAGGGGCGCCATGTCGGCCTCGTCCGGCTCAGGCAAGCTGGGCTTGCGCAGGAACAGGCTGCGCCAGGTTTCGCCAAACACCATTGGCGCGGCCAGGGCCAGCACGCCCAGCATCAGCAGCAGGCTGGCGCTCCAGCCAAGCATGCCGGAAACCAGGGTGCCCAGCGCGCGCCCGGCGCTGCCGCCCGACGTGCTGCCCGCCATGCCGCCCTCGCCCGCCGCGCCTGTCAGCGCTTCGAGCGAGGCGCTTGCACACAGCACGATCAACGTGCCCAGCCATACCCGCAGCGTGCCGCGTCCACTGAAGAACCGGCGCTCGCCGGCGAGCAGGCGCGCCACCTGGCGCCACACCAGCGGCACAAGCCACAAGGTCGAAAATCCGAACCAGCCAAAACCCATTATCGAAACGCCATCATCAAATACCTCGGGCGACGATTGTAGCGGGTCTGGGCGCGGCGTTTCCGCCCAAGATGGCACGCGCAACGGAATATCGCCTGTTTTCCAGCACCAGGCGCCCTTCCCCGCCACGCGAACCACGCGCGCTGGCGTCGGCATCCGCCCGTACGATGGCGTGCCCGCGGCGCGGCATGTGCGCTAATATGGACGAAGCCTGCCTCGAATCCACTCGGCCGTTCTCATCGGCCGATTTCCATCGCCCCAATCCCGAGCCAACCATGCAGACGCGCTACGCCGGACTGTCCGCCCTGGTGGTCGATGACCACCCGTTCCAGTTGCTGGCGGCGGAACAGTTGCTGACCCAGCTGGGCGTGAGCGACGTGCATTGCGCCGCCGACGGCCGCATCGCGCTGGACCTGCTGGCCGCGCGCAAGGTCGACCTCGTGCTCTGCGATATCGAGATGCCGGGGCTCAACGGGCCCGGCATGATGGACGAGCTGACCCGGCGCAAGGACCACGCCTTCGCCGGCGCCCAGCCCCTGTGGGTATGGGTGTCCGCGCTGCAGGACGACATCATCGATTCCCACGTGAGCCTGGCCGATTCAGTTGGGCTCGCCCATGTGCGCGCGGTGCGCAAGCCGATCTCGGCGGTGGTGCTGGAAGAAATCCTGCAGGATGCGCTGGAGCGCGACCTCACCGCCGAAGCCCCGGCTGCCGCGCCAAGCCAGCCGGACGACCGCGACCTGCTGGCAGCGATGCAGACGCCCGGCGCCATTTTCATCATGCTGCAACCGCAGTTCAGGATCAGCACCGGCGCACTGGCCGGCGCGGAAGCGCTTTGCCGCTGGCGCCATCCGACCATGGGGCTGATCCGGCCCGACCTCTTCATCCCGAGGCTCGAGGCGCTGGGCGAGGCCGATGCCATCTTCCAGTTGGCGGGCCAGCAATGCCTGTCGGTGCAGCGCCAGTTGCTGGCGCGCGGCGTGCGCATCCCGCTGAGCATCAATGCTTCAGCGCAGACGCTGTGCCGGCCCGGCGTGCTCGACGCCTTCGACGCCATGGTGGAAGCTAGCGGCATGCCGCGCCAGTTGCTGAATATCGAATTGACCGAGGGCTACCCGGTAAACGACACCCGTGCCCTGTCGATTGCGCTGAACCGCCTGCGCCTGCTTGGCTACGGCGTGGCCATCGACGATTTCGGGATCGGCATCGCCACCCTCAAGCTGCTGGCGGACCTGCCCTTCACCCAGATCAAGCTCGACCGCTCGTTCGTGGTGGCGGTGCCGGGCAACAGCCAGCGCGCGGCGATCTGCCGCAACGTCATCAACCTCGCGCGCGACCTCAAGCTGGAATGCGTGGCCGAGGGCATTGAAACCCCGGCGCAGCGCGACGCGCTGCAAGCCCTGGGCTGCGACCTTGGCCAGGGTTACCTGTGGTCCCCCGCCCTGCCGCCCGACATGTTTGTGGCCGAAACGCTGGGCCGCTGGACGCCCTGAGGGCGCCCCGCAGCGCTGCGGGCAGCTACGCTAGTTCCACTTGCCATTGATGCCGCCTACGCTCAGGCGCCCCGCGCCCAGCAGTGCGACCGCGATGGCGCCGCCCAGGAACATCGCTTGCAGCTCCAGCGCCCAGCCACCGGTGTCCGCCAGCATAGCTAGCTGCTTCATATGCACCAGGCCCACCGCCACCAGCATATTGACGACCACGATCAGCGCGGCGACCCGGGCCCACAAGCCGAGGATTAGCAGGACCGGCGCCACCACCTCGCCGATGTAGACACCATAGGCCAGCGCCGGAGGCAGTCCGGCCTGCGTCACCACCTGCGTCACGAACCCCGGCCCGGCGATGAGCTTGGAGATCCCGTGCAGCAGGACCAGCACGCCAAGCACGATCCGCAATACCGCCTTGCCCAGGTCCTGCGATGGCTGAGAACCACTCATGGTCGTCACTCCTTGTCCGGATCAGAAAACGAAAGCGCGAATGTGCCGCCTGGAGCCGAAGCGCCTCTGGCTCCACGCGCGACATGCATATTTACCTTAGTGCGCCGCGCCGTGAAGGTAAAGGCACAAGTTGCGCGCACGTCTCAGATCTGGCCGATGGGCCGGTGCATGCCCGGCTGGCGCAGCGGCTGCATGCCCGCCTTCCAAGCCGTTTCGGGCAGGATGTCGGCAAGGAAATCCAGGAAGCGCCGCAGCGCCGGCGGCATGCCCTTGCGCGAGGGAAAGACCGCGTGCAGCGTCCCGACCGGCATGATCCACTGCGGCAGCAGCACCTCCAGCTCCCCGGTCTCGATGGCATCGCGGCAGAACATGCGCGGCAGCATCGCCACGCCCACGCCCGCGATGGCCGCCGCGCGCAGCAAGGCGAATTCGTCGGTGACCAGGCGCGGGTCGTAGGGCACGTAGATCGATTGCCCGGTATTGCAGGTCAGCGTCCAGACATGCTTGCCGTCGTGCGGCTTCTGGTTGACGCCGGGCATGCCGTCCAGCGCCTCGGGCGTGCGCGGGCGGCCGATGCTGTCCAGCAACGCCGGGCTGGCTACCAGCATGAGCGGGCTCTCGCCGTAGGTGCGCACCACCAGCGACGAGTCGTCCATCACCTCGCGCACCCGCAGCGCCAGGTCGAAGCCTTCGGCGATCACGTCCACGCGGCGGTTGGTGGCTTCCAGTTCGATGCGCACGCCGGGGTTGGCCTGCATGAAATGCCCGATGGCGGGCGCCAGCAGGTTCTGGGCAATCGCCACGGGGCAACTCACGCGCAGGGTGCCTCCGGGTTGGTCACGAGCCTGCTCGATCACTTCACGCGCCGCTTCCGCCTCCGCCAGCATGGCGCGGCAGCGCTCGTAGTAGGCCTCGCCGATGGGCGTCACGCGCACCTGCCGGGTGGTCCGGCGCAACAATTGCACCCCCAGGTCGCGCTCCAGCTGGGCAATGCGCCGGCTTAGCCGTGACTTCGGCACGCCACTGGCACGGCTCGCGGCCGAGAAACTGCCGTGCTGGACCACCTGGGCAAACAGCGAAAGGTCGTTCAGGTCTTGCATGGGTCATCCTTGGGGAAAGGAGCGCGCCAGGGTAGCAGCTCGGCTTGCGTTCTGCCCCTGGAACAATAAGTTCTATTTTGCCCCACTACCGGCATCAATGGCAGACCGCTATCTTTCATTCATCCAACCCGAACCCCAGTGGAGATGAACATGAAGATCTTGCAAATCGACTCGAGCGTACTTGGCGGCCATTCCGCTTCCCGTAGCCTGACCGCCAAGGTGGTTGCCGACCTGCGCGCCAAGCACCCTGAAGCCACCCTGACCGTGCGCGACCTGGACCAGGACGCACCGGCGCACCTGTCCGGCGCGCTGCTGCCCGTGCTGGGCGGCCCGAAGGACGGCCTCAACGCCGTGCAGGAGAGCGAGCTGCAACGCACCGAAGCCTTCCTCAAGGAATTCCTCGAAGCCGATGTGCTGGTCGTCGGTGTGCCGCAATACAACTTCGGCATCCCCAGCCAGCTCAAGTCCTGGATCGACCGCATCGCCCAGGCTGGCCGCACCTTCAAGTACACCGAGACCGGCCCGGTCGGCCTGGCCGGCGGCAAGCGCGTGATCGTGGTTTCGTCGCGCGGCGGCGTGCGCCAGGACGCCAACGCCCTGGACCTGCATGAACAGACCGTGGACGTGGTGTTCCGCTTCCTGGGCATGACCGACATCACGTACGTGCGCGCCCACGGCCTGGCAATGGGCCCCGAAGCCCGCGAAGCCAGCCTGGTCGCCGCCAACGGCGCCGTGGCAGCCCTGGCAGCCTGATCGCGGCGCGGCGGCCTCGCGCCGCACCGCCGAAGCGCAAAACGTCCGCCCACAGTCATGCCGGCGGGCGTTTTGCGCTTGAGCCCGCGTGTCTTGCAGCGCCGCGCCCTGCTACGGATTCTTGTAGGCGCGAGCCTGCTATGCCCACCGCGCGATCGGGTCTATGATGGTTCCGAACGCCTTAGCGGTTTCGGTGCATGTCCATCCAGGGGGAAGCCCGCGCGGCCTTGTTGTGCAGGCCTGGGTCGGAACCTGTCCGCAATCCACACGCCACGGCCAGCCGCAGCCCAAAGCGGCATCCGCGGCAGATGCATAGTCCGATCCGGGAGCCCGCATGTCCTCTGCCCTGCTGCCTGCCAGCGCCGTGCATCCGCCGCACGAGCCAGCCCTGCTGTCCAAGTACCGCCACGTACGCGCGGCCACCGAGGCCATGGTCGCCGACATCACCGACGCCGACGCCACGGTGCAGTCCATGGACGACGCCAGCCCCGCCAAATGGCATCTGGCGCATACCACCTGGTTCTTCGAGGAGTTCGTGCTGACGGCGCGTATCCCGGACTACGAGCCGCTGGATCCGCAGTATCGCTACCTGTTCAACTCCTACTACGAATCCGTCGGCGCCCGCCACCCGCGGCCACGCCGCGGCCTGCTGTCGCGGCCGTCGCTCGACGAGATCCTGGCTTACCGCGAGGCCGTCGACGAAACCATGCTGGGGCTGCTGACCAGCGCGCAGACCGATGCCGAGGCGGCGCTGATCGAGCTTGGCCTGAACCACGAGCAACAGCACCAGGAGCTGCTGCTGACCGACATCCTGCATCTGTTCGCACAAAACCCGCTGAAGCCGGCCTTCGCGCCGGAGCTGCTGGCGCCCGTGATCGCCGATCCGCGCCCGGCTGCGGAATGGATCCGCTTTGCCGGCGGCGTGGTCGCCATCGGCCATGACCGCGACGGCTTTGCCTTCGATTGCGAAGGCCCGCGCCACAACGTGCTGCTGCAGCCGTACCAGCTGTGCTCGCACCCGGTCAGCAACCACCAGTGGTTCGAATTTATCGAGGATGGCGCCTACCGTACCGCCGGGCTATGGCTGTCGGATGGATGGCGCTGGGTGTGCGAACAGGGCATCGAGGCGCCGCTGTACTGGGAGGAGCGCGAAGGCACCTGGTGGCAAATGAGCCTGCGCGGCATGCAGCCGGTGGATCCGGACAGCCCGGTCACGCATATCAGCTTCTATGAGGCCGATGCCTTTGCCCGCTGGGCCGAGCGCCGCCTGCCCACCGAGGCGGAATGGGAGCACGCCGTGCGCAACCTGCCGGCTACCGGGAATTTTGTCGAGGGACGCGTGCTTCGGCCCCTGCCCGATCGCCAGAATACGTCCGGCGTGTTGCGGCAGATGTTTGGCGACGTGTGGGAATGGACTGCCAGCCCCTTCCAGCCCTACCCGGGCTTCCGGCCTAGCGCCGGCGCCGTGGGGGAATACAACGGCAAGTTCATGTGCAGCCAGATGGTGCTGCGCGGCGGTTCCTGCGTCACGCCGGAATCGCATATCCGCGCCAGCTACCGCAATTTCTTCTACCCGCACCAGCGCTGGCAGTTCACCGGCGTGCGTCTGGCCGACGACGCTTGAAAGCCTGAACGCGTGGGCGCTTGGGCAAGAACCAAGCAAAAACGCGCCGGGTTTTAGCCCGGCGCGTCAGCTTGATGACAAAGCCGGATCTGCGTTGTCGTGCTCCCCTCTCCCACTTGTGGGAGAGGGGTTGGGGGAGAGGGCGGGCGCTCGTCACGCCTGCGTGCTGGAAAACACCTCGGGCTTCGCTTCAAGTGGCTCCTAGCTAAGCCACCCCTCTCCCCCTGAGGGGAGAGGGAGAAACAGCCGTCGTCATAGCGCGCGGCTTTGGCCCGTTCGGCGGCTTCGGCTAATGCATCAGGTTTGTCAGCAGTCTGACGCGCCGGGTTTTAGCCCGGCGCGTTCTCTTTATCTCAGTTCCAGCCCTTTTGCGGAGGCTGCGAGCTTAACGGCGTCTGCGGATACAGCTTCTGCCAGCGCGACCTCAGTCCGTCCGCGATCTCCTTCTGGTGATAGCGCTCGGCAAAGTCGATCACGGTCATGCCCTGCTGGTTCTTCAGCCGCATGTCGGCGCCTTCTTCAAGCAGCAGCTTGACCGTCTCGATATGCCCGCCGCGCGCCGCCATCATCAGCGGCGTGCTGCCGTTGGGGCTTTCCGCGTCGATATAGGCAGCATGGTCGACCAGGAACTTGACGATCTCATTGTTGCCGTTGGTCGCCGCGTAATGCAGCGGCGTCCAGCCGGTCTTGTTGATCTCGACCTCCATCTGGTCGACCATCAGCTTGACCAGGCCCAGCTCGTTCTGCAGGCTGGCCATCATCAGCGGTGTCTCGCCGGCCGCATTGGCCTTGTCGAAATCGATGTCCTTCGCGCGGATCAGCGCCTCCGCCACCTTCAGCGACTTCTCGCGCAACGCCACCACCAGCATGGGATTGCCCTTGGCATCCACCAGGTTGGGATTGACCCCGCGCGCCAGTATCTTCTGGGCGGCCTTGACGTCATCGAACTCCACCGCATGGCGCATATCGTCGACAGGCGTGGCCCAGGCCATGGTGCCTGCCAGCATGGCGGCGACAGCGGCGAGGTGTCGGACAGATTTCATGTTAAGCATGAGATTTCCTATCTATATGCTTGAAAAGACGGAAGAAATTATCCGATGTACGTTCCGCCAGTTCCTCAACCGGGATGCCGCGCAGGTTGGCGATGAACTCGCCCACGTGGCGCACCCAGGCCGGCTGGTTGGTCTTGCCGCGGTATGGCACGGGCGCCAGGTACGGCGAATCGGTCTCGATCAACATGCGGTCCAGCGGAATCTTGCGCGCGGTTTCCTGCAACTCCACCGCGTTCTTGAAGGTGACGATGCCGGAGAACGAGATGTGGAAACCCTGATCCAGCGATTGCCGGGCGACCTCCCAGTTCTCGGTGAAACAATGCATCACCCCGCCGGCTTCGCCCGCGCTTTCCTCGCGCATCACGCGCAGGGTGTCTTCGGCAGACGAACGGGTATGGATGATCAGGGGCTTGCCAGTCTGCCGCGCGGCGCGGATATGGGTGCGGAAACGCTCCCGCTGCCACTCCATGTCGACGATGCTGCGGCCTTCGAGCCGGTAATAGTCGAGCCCGGTCTCGCCGGTGCCGACCACCCGCGGATGCGCCGACAGCGCCAGCAGGCGCTCCAGCGTGGGCTCCTCGCCCTCCTCGTAGTCGGGATGCACGCCGACGGTGGCATACAGGTGCGGATGCTGCTCGGCGAGTGCCAGCACGCGCGGGAAGTCTTCCAGCGTGACCGAGATGCACAGGGCATGCGTCACCTGGTTGGCGCGCATGTTCTCCAGCAATTCGGGCAGGCGCTCGGCCAGTTCGGGGAAATCTAGATGGCAGTGGGAATCGACAAACATGGGGGCGGTTTCCGGAGAGAGACGCCGCCGCGGGGGGGCGCCACCCGCCATTGTATATGGTCGTGCCAGCGCGCCAGCCGCATGGCCGCGCCTGGCTCGCGTGCGGTCCTACTCAGCCGGCTTCGTCAGATGCCGGCCAAGGATGATCAGGTCGCGCTCGACCCCATCGAGCACGGCCACGCGCGGCAGGTTGCCCCAGCGCTCGAAGCCGAGCGAGGCGAACAGGGCCAGGCTGGGCGCGTTATGGCCAAAGACGAAGCCCAGCAACGTATTGACCCCGATCTGCGGCGCATGCGCGATGGCCTGCTGCAGCAGGTAGCGCCCCAGGCCCTGCCCGCGGCGGGTGGCGTCCAGGTAGATCGAGACTTCGGCGGTGGCGCCGTAGGCCGGGCGTCCGTAGAAGTCGGAAAAACTGAGCCACCCGGCCATGCGCCCTTCACCGTCCTCGGCCACCCACAAGGGACGTCGCTCCGGCTGATGCTCGTCGAACCAGGCCTGGCGCGATTCCACCGCCACGGGCTCGGTGTCCGCCGTGACCATGCGCGAAGCGACGGTGCTGTTGTAGATGGCGACGATGTTGGCCAGGTCGCGCTGCAGCGCGGGACGGACGGTAAAGGCGGTATCACGCATTGTTGAATTTCTTCTAGGACAGACTAAACAAGTCTTGGTAAAAAACCAGCTACATCAATGACTTAAAACACAGAGCCAAGGTCAGCTATAACGTCTGGCTGGGCCGGCCGGACTCAATGGTCTTGCCCAGGATCTCTTCCACCGCGCGGCGCAGGTTGCGGCCGTTGTCGTCATCCGGCAGGTGAATCCCGATGCCGGGCGTCTTGTTGGGCGTGCCAACCGGGGTAATCCATGCCACCTGGCCGGCGATCTGGTACTTCTGCGGCCGGTCCAGCAGCGAGAGCACCAGGAAGACCTGCTCGCCCAGTCGAAAGGGCCGGTTGCTCGGGACAAAGATCCCGCCGCGATGCAGGAAAGGCATGTAGGCCGCGTAGAGGCCCGCCTGGTCCTTGATCGACAACGAAAGCACGTTGGGCCGGGAAGCTGCGCCCGGGACCGTCGGTGCCCCGATGCCGCCGGCGGCGGCCAAGCCTGCGGCCCCGGGAACGCTGGCGCCCCGTGCCCCTGTCACGTCTGTGTTCATCACTGACCCCTTGTTACTGACTTTTGGCCTTCAGGCCATATTGGACTTGTTCAACGAATTCGACTTACTGAAACAACTGCCGGTATTCCAGAAACACGGACTCCATCACCAGGCGAGCCGCCAGCGGATGGTTCTCGCTGCGGCGGTGGCCCACCAGCCGCGTAGAGAACGCCTGCAACCGGTGTGCATCCGTAGCCTGTGCGCAACGCGCCAGGGCAGCCTGCTCGCGCGGAAAATAACGCGGCCCTGGGGTTGCGGCCAAGCGGGCCGACAGCAGATCGTACGTCCAGCGCTGCAGGATGCCAAGCACCGACGGTACCGGCAGCTTCTGCACCTGCTCGGCCGCCGCCAGCGCATCGAAGCCGGCGCCCGCGCCAAGCTGGCTCACCAGCCAGCGCTGCATCGGCTGCTCCTCGGCCTCGGCGGCATGCAGCGCGGTCAGCGGCGAGCCGCCGGCCAGCGCCAGCTGCGCCTCGGCATCCCCCACGCCCTGGCTGCTCAGCCAGCGCATGGCAGCGTCGGCCGTAGGCCGTTGTACGGAAAACTGGCGGCAGCGCGACAGGATGGTGGGCAGCACGCGGTCCAGCCGGTCGGTCACCAGCAGGAACACGGTGGACGGCGGCGGCTCCTCCAGCGTCTTGAGCAAGGCGTTGGCGCCTTCATGCTGCAAGGCGTCGAGCGGATAGACCACCACCAGGCGCCGCCCGGCGCGGTGCGTGCCGATGCCGACCGTTTCGATCAGGGCCCGCACCTGCTCCATGCGGATAACCTTGCTGGGCGCTTTCTTCTTGCCGCTTTCATCCGTCTCCGCGTCGCCCGCCGCCTCCATGGCCTCCGGGCGCACCACGCTGAAGTCCGGATGGTTGCCCTGGCTGAACCAGTGGCAAGCGGAGCATGTGCCACAAGGCTGGCCATCGGGGCGCGGCGTCTCGCACAGCAGCCCCTGGGCAAAATGCAGCGCCAGGTCGCGCTTGCCGATGCCTTGCTGGCCGTGAATGAGCAAGGCATGCGGGAGCCGCTCGCGCAGCGCGTTCAGCCGTTGCCAGTCTTCTTTCTGCCAGGGATAAAGCATGCGGATCAGTGAGTTAGGGTTGAAACTTGGTGTGACTACGCAGGTAGCGCGAGCGACAGGTGACGGCGGGTTCGGCCAGCCCCACCATGATCACGATTCTCGAATAATGCTGCCAATTCAAAGTGTTGCAAGGATTTTCTCAAGCTCTACCTGAATCTCGGGAATGCTCCTGGTGGCGTCGATGACCCGGAAACGCTGCGGGGACTCCGCCGCGCGGCGCAGGTACTCCTGCCGCGTGCGCTCGAAGAAGGCGCGCGATTCGGCCTCGAACTTGTCGGGCTCGCGGGCGCCGGCCAGGCGCGCGCTGGCGGTTTCCAGCGGCACGTCGAA
Organism: Cupriavidus sp. CuC1; assembly: GCF_044627735.1. Taxonomy (NCBI): domain Bacteria; kingdom Pseudomonadati; phylum Pseudomonadota; class Betaproteobacteria; order Burkholderiales; family Burkholderiaceae; genus Cupriavidus; species Cupriavidus sp. CuC1. Next base: position 10,522 of record NZ_JBIUHC010000012.1, read on the forward strand.
CAGCAGCGTGAGATCGGGCTGCAGGCCATCCTGCACCCAGGTTTCCAGCACTTCGAGCCGTGCGCGCGGCAGGCCCCGGCCACCGCCCTGGTAGGCAAAGGTGGCATCGGTGAAGCGGTCGGAAACCACCCAGTCGCCGCGCGTCAGAGCGGGTTCGATGACCTCGGCAATATGTTCGCGGCGGGCGGCGAACATCAGCAAGGCCTCTGTTTCAAGGTGCATCTTGCGATGCAGCAGCAACTGCCGCAGATCCTCGCCAAGCGGGGTGCCGCCGGGCTCGCGGGTGGTGACCACGGGTGCGATGCCCGCCAGGCGGGCGCGCAGGCGCTCCGCCACCCATTCCACGTGGGTGCTCTTGCCGGCACCGTCGATGCCTTCGAATGTGATGAATTTTCCGCGCATGGGGAGACTTATTTACCGCGCTGGTATTTATCTACCGCGCGATTGTGTTCGGGAAGCGAGTTGGAGAAATGGCTGCTGCCGTCGCCGCGCGCCACGAAATACAGTGCGTCGGACGGGGCCGGCGCGGTGGCGGCGGCCAGCGAGGCCAGCCCGGGCAATGCGATCGGGGTGGGCGGCAGGCCGTTGCGTGTGTAGGTATTGTAAGGGGTGTCGGCCTGCAGGTCGCGCTTGCGGATATTGCCCTCGAACGCTTCACCCATGCCGTAGATCACCGTGGGATCGGTCTGCAGCATCATGCCCTTCTTGAGCCGGTTGACGAACACGGCGGCAATCAGCGCTCGCTCGGCCTGCTGGCCGGTTTCCTTCTCCACGATCGAGGCCATGATCAGCGCATCATAAGGCGACTTGTACGGCAGGTCGGGCGCCCTGGCGTTCCAGGCGTCCGTCAGCCGGCGCTGCATGGCGCGATAGGCATGCTTGTACAGTTCGAGATCGCTGCTGCCACGGGCGAACAGGTAGGTGTCGGGGAAGAACAGGCCCTCCGGCCCCGGCTCGGGCGCGCCGATGGCCTTCATCAATTCCGCGTCCGACAGGCTGCGGCTATCGTGCTTGAGCGCCGGGTGCGCATCCACGGCGGCGCGCATCTTGCGGAATTCCCAGCCTTCGATGACGGTCAGCACATAGTGGTTGACCTCGCCCCGGGCGATCTTGCCGATCACCGACAGCGGCGTAGCGCTATTGTCGAACTCGTAGCCGCCAGCCTTGAGGTCGGCGCCGTGGCCGGTAAGCCGCACCAGCAGCGCAAACAGGCGAGGGTCCATCTGCACACCGCCGCGCTGGATCTGGCGGCCAACGCTGGCCACGCTGGAGTTGGGCTTGATCACCACCTCGATGGGCGAGGCAGTCAGCGTGAGCGGACGATTGGCCCACCAGGCAAAGGCGCCGGCGGCGGCAATCGTAAAAATCACGGCGACCAGCACCAGCCGCAGGAAAAGACGTTTCATGTAAAAGAGAGAGTAGCGGCGCACAATGCACCGCGGCAAAGCCGGGCTCACCCAGTGTTGACCAGGGGCATCCCGGCTGAAATGGCGACGGCCTCATATAATACCGGGAGCCTTGCACCTTTAGCCGCTTGTAGCTCCTTGCACCTTCCATCCGGCGCATCCGTGCGCCCCTTGCTTGCGATACCTGCCATGAATGCCCCTGCCCCAGACCGTGCCACCCAGTTCGAAGCCGTGCGTCAAAGCGGAGTCGTCTGCCGCCCCGCGCACCTGGGCCTGATCCGGGTTGCCGGCGAAGACGCTGGCAGTTTCCTGCATACCCAGCTGACCAATGCCGTGGACGACCTGGCCGCCGGCACCGCCCGCCTGGCCGGCTACTGCTCGCCCAAGGGCCGGCTGCTGGCCAGCTTCCTCATATGGCGTGACGAGGAAGGCATCGTCCTGCAGCTGTCCGCCGACCTGCAGCCCGCTATCCAGAAGCGCTTGTCGATGTTCGTGCTGCGCGCCAAGGCCAAGCTGTCCGATCTCACGCCGGCCCGCGCCGTGCTGGGCGTGGCGGGCGCCAGTGGCGCTGCCGCCCTGCAGGCGGCAGGCCTGCCCGCCCCGGCCGAGCCCTGGGACAGCGCCGCGGCTGCCAGCGCCACCGTGATCCGGCTGCCCGACGGCGCCGGCCTGCCGCGCTGGCAGGTGGTGCTGCCGGCCGAACAGGCCGACGAAGTCCAGGCTGCGCTGTCGGCACAACTGGTGCCGGTGGATGCCGTGGTGTGGGACTGGCTGGAAGTACAGGCCGGCGTGCCGCGCATCGCCGTTGCCACGCAGGAGCAGTTCGTGCCACAGATGATCAACCTGGAGCTGGTCGGCGGCGTGAGCTTTCGCAAGGGCTGCTATCCGGGCCAGGAAATCGTCGCGCGCAGCCAGTACCGCGGCACGCTCAAGCGCCGCATGTGGCTGATCCACGGCGAAGGCGAGGTGCCGGCCGCGGCCACCGAGATCTTCCGCCCCGAGGATCCTGAGCAGCCCTGCGGCATGTTGGTCAATGCCGCCGCCGCGCCGCAAGGCGGCTGGGACGGCCTGGCCGAACTGAAGATCGATGCGGCGGGTGGCGCCCTGCACCTGGGCAGCGCTACCGGCAGCCCGGTGCGCGTGGGCGAGCTGCCCTACGCGGTCCCGTTCGGCGACGCCGCCTGAATCCCTGGCAATAGCCATACTGGGAATAGCCATGAGCGACCATCTTTACGTCTATTTCCGGGTACCGGAAGCCCGTGCCGATGAGGCCATTGCGCACTGGCACCGCTGGATGGAGACCGTTGCCGAAGCGAGCGGAATTGGTGGTACGCTCTTACGCAGGCCCGAGGCGCGCGACGGCATGCAGACCTGGATGGAAGCCTACGCCGATGTGCCGCCAGCCTTCGACCAGTTGCTCGATGGGCTTTGGCGGCAGAGCGGGCTGCAGCAGTGGATCAGCGGCGAGCGGCAGGTGGAGCGTTTTGTCGATATCGACCAGCTCTGATGGTGGCCGTGGAACGGCCCCGCCGCAGTGGTCCCCGAATGACGAAACCGACGATCGAATCGCAGACAATGCAGTGAATGTGGCAACCGCAGTGAATGCAGCAAAGGAAGCGCTATGTGCTTGATTCTGGTGGCCTGGCAATCGCACCCGGACTATGCCCTGGTGGTGGCCGGCAACCGCGACGAGTTCTACGCCCGCCCGGCGTCGCCCGTGCATTGGTGGGAAGACGCCCCCCAGGTGCTGGCCGGCCGCGACCTGGCGGAAGTGATCGGAGAGCCGGGCACCTGGATGGGCCTGGCCGGCGACGGCCGCTTTGCCGCCCTGACCAACTACCGCGCCCCTTCCGAAAAACGCACCGATGCCCGCTCGCGCGGCGAGCTGGTGGCCGGGTTCCTGCGTGGCGACAGCGACCCCCAATCCTATCTGTCCGGGCTGACGCCCCGTAGCGGCGTCTACAACGGATTCAACCTGCTGGCGTGTGACCTGCGCGAGCTCTGGTGGTACAGCAACCGTGGCGCATCGCCCTATCCGCAGCGCCTCAAGCCCGGCATCTACGGCCTGTCCAACGCCTTGCTGGATACGCCATGGCCCAAGGTGCGCAGCCGCGTCGGCGCGCTCGCCGAGACTCTGGCCGCCGATACCGGCTTGGCCGGCGCCAGCATCGAGCCCTATCTGGACCTGCTGGCCAACGATCGCCAGGCCTTGGATTGCGAACTCCCGCGCACGGGGGTGACCCCGGAGTGGGAGAAGCTGCTGTCCTCCGCCTTCATCCGCTCGCCCAGCTATGGCACCCGCGCCAGCACCGTGCTGCGCGTGCGCCATGATGGCCGCTTCGAGCTCAGCGAACGCAGCTTCGACGCCAACGGCCGCACCGGCGAGGTGTCCTACCGCGGCCACCTGCGGGTGGCGCGCGACGCCGGCTCGATCCCCACGCCGCGCTAGGGCGGCTGGCTCAATACTGCTGGGCCGCCAAACCGGTCGGGCGCAATGCCACGTTCAGCGCCCGGATCGCGGCGGGGTCATTGCGCACGGCCAGCAGCCATGCATCGTCGAAATGCCCGATCTCCAGCAGTTGCATGCCGTGCGGCGCCAGTTCGCGGTTGACGTGCGCCAGGTAGAGGGCGGCGGGCTCCATATCGAAATTGTTGTCGTCACCGCCTAGCGGAATGCCGTCTTCGTCGTAGAGATCGTCGACGTCGATGGCCGAGACGCCGGCCGCGCGCAGCGTCGCGAGGCGCGCCACGGCTTGCACGCCCAGCGTGCTGAAATCCCGCCAGTCGACTTTCACCAGGCAATGCTCCGCGAGCCAGGGCTGCAGCCATGCGGACAGCAGGTCTTCGCCGGCTGGAGGCTCGCCCGGCGGGGCGCGGTCGAGGTCCAGGGCCGGCGTGGCATCGGCCAGGGCCTGGAGCAGGCGGGAACGGATTTCTGACATGGACGGGATCAACGCGAATAGCGGCGGCAAAAACAAAGACCGCGATGGTACAGCGTAGACGGCTGACCGCAAGCCCCGCGTGCCGCGGCTTCAGGCCGCAGCCGCCAGCCTGGCCGGCAACGCGGCCCGAACCGCCTCGCACACGATGCCTGCCAGCCGGGTGGCAGGCGCCTCCAGCTCAGCATCCTTGCGGTAGAGCGCCAGTGCCAGCGAGGGCAGCTCGGGCAGCCCACCCTCGCCCGGCTCCCAAGCCCTCACGGACGGCGGCAAGCCCATGCCTGTGCGGATGGTCAGCCCCAGCCCGGCCGCCGCCCCGGCCCACAGGCCGCCCAGGCTCGCGCTGCTGAAAGCCACCCGCCAGGCCATGCCGGCGCGGTCCAGCGCGGCGGTGCCGGCCGTGCGGAAACGGCACGGCGCCTCGAACGCCACCAAGGGCAGCGGGCCGCTGCCTTGCCACGGCGCGCGCGCGGCGGCAGGCCCGATCCAGCGCATCGGCAACATCGCCACCTGTTCCACATGCGGCATCCGCACGCCGTCGTCCCACGCCAGCGCCAGGTCCAGCCGGCCGGCGGCCACGCTGTCCAGCAGCTCGGTATTGCGCGCCACGCGTGCCTCGATCTTCACCTTGGGATGCGCACGGGCGAACCGGCCCAGCACCTCGGGCAGCAGCACTTCGCCAAAATCCTGCTGCAAGCCGAACCGCACCCAGCCCTCCAACGCCACGCCGTGCACGGCGGCGGCGGCCTCGTCGTTAAGCTCCAGCAGCCTGCGTGCATAGGCCAGCATGGTCTCGCCCGCCTCCGTCAGCGCCAGTCTCCGCCCGGCTTTGCGAAAGATCGCCGTGCCCGCCTGCTCCTCCAGCTTCTTGAGCTGCGCACTGACCGCCGAGGTGGAGCGGCCCAGCCGGTCGGCGGCCCGCGCATAGCTGCCAAGCTCCATGCCCACCACGAAGCTGCGCAGCACATCGAGGTCGAAGTTCACAGCTGCCATTGCAAACCGTCCTGTTATTTGGGATGTTTAATCAATAATTATCTGATATTCAGGATTATTCTGGAGCGGCAGAATCCGTGCGTCAAGGCCTGCATGTGCCGCTTTCCCAAGGATGATCCCGTGCCCCGCGTTCCCGCCCCGCTCCCGTTTGCCGCTATGCCTGGCCCTGCCGGCGCAGCCCTCGCCCCACGCCACGGCCCGGGTCACCGCTGGAAAGTACTGGCCCTCGGCGTCGCGGCCAATGCCAGCTTTGCCGCCGCGTTCTCGGGCATTCCCACCACCGCGGTGCTGATGCGCGCCAGCTACCGGATCAGCGATGGCGAGCTGGGTTTTTGCCTGGGCATGATGGGGCTTGGCATTGCGGTAAGCGAAGTGCCGTGGGGCTTGCTGACCGACCGCTGGGGCGACCGCCGCGTGCTGCTGACCGGCCTGGTGGCCACCGCGCTGTGGCTGGTGCTGATGGCGGCGTTCGTGGCGCCGCTGCCGGGCCATATCCCGGGCAACGCCGTGCTGGCGCTGGGCTTGCTGATGCTGGGCCTGCTGGGTGGCAGCGTCAACGGCTCCAGCGGCCGCGCCGTGATGGCGTGGTTCCGCGAAGGCGAACGGGGCCTTGCGATGAGCATCCGCCAGACCGCGGTGCCCGCCGGTGGCGGGATTGGCGCGCTGACGCTGCCGATGCTGGCGCAGTCCTTTGGCTTTGCCGCGGTCTACGGCACACTGGCCGTGCTCTGCGGCGTCACCGTCGTATTTGCCTGGCGCTGGATGCACGAGCCGCCGGCCGGCCCGGCGCGCGCCACGTTGCCCGCAAGCGGTGCGCCCGGCAAGGCGAGCCCCGGCCCGTTGAGAAGTGCGCAGGTCTGGAGGCTGGTCAGCGGCATGGGCTTGATGTGCGTGCCGCAAGTGGCCGTGCTGACCTTCGCGACGATCTTCCTGCACGATTTCAGCCACATTGGCATTGCCGCGGCGGGCATGGCCGTGGCGGCGGTCCAGGTAGGCGCCGCCGTCATGCGGGTATGGAGCGGCCGCTGGACGGATCGCCACGGCAACCGCCGCGCCTATATGCGCGCTTGCAGCTTGCTGACCTTGCTTGTGTTCGCCACGCTGGCGGGGCTGACCTGGCTGTGCGCAGCCGCACCGGGCTGGCATGCCGTGCTTACGCCGGTGCTGATGGCTTGCCTGGTGCTGGGCGGCATCTGCACTTCGGCCTGGCATGGCGTGGCCTTCACCGAGCTGGCGACGATCGCAGGTGCCAGCCGCGCGGGTACCGCGCTCGGGCTGGGCAATACCTTTGCGTTCTCGGGCTTCTTCCTGGTGCCGCTGGCGATTCCCGTAGTAGCCGCCGGCTATGGCTGGGCGGCAGTATGGCTGGCGGCCAGCGCAAGCGCGCTATTGGCGCGGCCCTTGTTTGCGCGGCAGGTCCACGCCTGACGACAAGCCGGCCATCGCATTCAACGCAGCGATTTGCGCATCTCTACGTGAGGAATGCCGGCCTCTTCAAACTCGTCGCCGACCTGCTCGAAGCCCACTCGCGCGTAGAACGGGGCCGCATAGCTCTGCGCATTGAGCACCAGCTCGGGGTAGCCAAGCGCCGCAGCCTTGGCCATCAGGGCGTCCAGCACCATGGCGCCGACGCCGCTGCCGCGCGCGGACTTGAGCACCGCCATGCGGCCGATGTGGCCATCCGGCAGCAGGCGGCCGGTGGCCAGCGCGCTGCCGTCCTCGGCCAGCGCCAGGGCGTGCCAGCTCGGCTCATCCCATTCGTCCCATTCCAGCTCCACCGGCACGCCCTGCTCTTCGACGAAGACGGCATAGCGGATGGCGCGCGCGGTTTCGCGTGCTTCGGACCAGGGGGCGAGGCGGATGGTGATTGTCATAGGTGTTCGGTACGAAAGCGCAAAGCGGTGAAAAAAACAGCCAGGGAAGCGACCGTCATGATACTCCGGCCACAACGTGGGCAAGCGATACCAACAATTGCTGCAATGCCGCATAAATGAAGGGATAGGGGTAATTACCGATCGGCATTCCTCCCGGCAAATTTGTATGATGACCATATTACCTAATCACCTGAGGCCTCCCGTGTTCCAGAAAGTCCCGGCCCGAGCCCTGACAGACACCGTTGCTGAACAGCTGCTGGAGAAGATCGAGAACGGCGCCTTCGGCCGTGGCGACAAGCTGCCCACGGAGGCGGTGCTGTCCGAGGAATTCGGCGTCAGCCGCACCGTGATCCGCGAAGCCATCGCGCGGCTGCGCCACGAAGGCGTGGTGGAATCGCGCCAGGGCAGCGGCGTGTTCGTTACCGAGCAGGCCGGCATCCGGCCGCTGCGGATCGACTACACCGATGTGGCCACGCTGGAATCCGTGCTGCACATCGTGGAATTGCGCCGCGCCATCGAGGCTGAGGTGGCGGCCCAGGCGGCGCGCGACCGCACCGATGCCAGCATGATGGCCATCGACGCTGCGCTGGCGCGCATCGACGCCGAGGAAGCCGCCGGCGGCGATGGCGTGGCTGCCGACGTGGCCTTTCACCGGACCATCGCGGAGGCCACCGGCAATCCGTTCTTTCTCAAGACGCTGGCGTTCCTGAGCCAGTACCTGGAAACCGCTACCCGTGTGACCCGTACCAACGAGGCGCGCCGCGCGGATTTCTCGCGCCAGGTGCGCGAGGAACACCAGGCCATCGTGGCCGCCATCCGCGCCGGCGACGCGCTGGCCGCGCGCAACGCGGCCGAGACCCATATGTACAACGCGGCTCGGCGCCTGTCCCATGGCGGGCAGCCCGACACCGCCACCGACCTTGCCGACGCGCCCGCGCGCGGCCTCTCCCACTGATCCACTGATCCACTGATCACCGCCCTCCCGGCAGGAGTCTTCATGAGCAAATCAATTGGCGTCATCGGCCTCGGCGCGATGGGCAACGGCGTAGCGCACAGCCTGCTGCGCGCCGGTTTCAAGGTACATGCCTGCGACCTGCGGCCCGACGTGCTGCAGCGCTTTGCCGATGCGGGCGGCATCCCCTGCGCCAGCCCGGCCGAACTCGGCGGCAAATGCGATGTGGTGGTGACGCTGGTGGTCAACGCCGCGCAGACCGAGGCCGTGCTGTTCGGCGAACAAGGCGCGGCAAGCGGCCTGCGCCCCGGCACCCTGGTGATCGCCAGCGCGACCGTGCCGCCGAGTTTTGCCGAAGCACTGGGCAAGCGGCTGGGCGAGCGCGGCATCCTGCTGCTGGACGCACCGGTTTCCGGCGGCGCCGCTCGCGCCGCCAGCGGCGAAATGACCATGATGACTTCCGGGCCGGCCGAAGCCTATGCGCTGGCCGAGGATGTGCTGGCCGCCATGGCCGGCAAGGTCTACCGCCTGGGCGACGCGCATGGCGCCGGCTCCAAGGTCAAGATCATCAACCAGTTGCTGGCCGGCGTGCATATCGCCGCGGCGGCCGAAGCCATGGCGCTGGGCCTGCGTGAAGGCGTGGATGCCGATGCCCTGTTCGAGGTCATCACCCACAGCGCGGGCAACTCGTGGATGTTCGAGAACCGCGTGCCGCATATCCTGTCGGGCGACTACACGCCGCTGTCCGCGGTCGATATCTTCGTCAAGGACCTCGGCCTGGTGCTCGATACCGCGCGCACCAGCAAATTCCCGTTGCCGCTGTCGGCCGCTGCGCACCAGATGTTCATGATGGCGTCCAGCGCGGGACACGGCGGCGAGGACGATTCCGCGGTGATCAAGATCTTCCCCGGCATCGAACTGCCGGCAAAAAAGGCCGAGTAAGGAAAGCCAGGATGACTGCACAGAACCCTTCCCCGCGCGCCCTGCTCGGCTGCATCGCCGACGACTTTACCGGCGCCACCGACCTGGCCAACACGCTGGTGCGCAACGGCATGCGCACCGTGCAGACCATCGGCGTGCCGGCCGGCGGCGAGGCGCTGCCGGGCGTGGAGCAAGCCGATGCGCTGGTGGTCGCGCTCAAGTCGCGCACCATCCCCGCCGCTGACGCCATCGCGCAATCGCTGGCCGCGCTGCGCTGGCTGCAAGCCCAGGGCTGCCGCCAGTTCTTCTTCAAGTACTGCTCCACCTTCGACTCCACCGATGCCGGCAATATCGGCCCGGTGGCCGAGGCCCTGCTGGCGGCGCTTGGCAGCAACTTCACCATCGCCTGCCCGGCATTCCCGGAGAACGGCCGCACCATCTTCCGCGGCCACCTGTTCGTGGGCGATGTACTGCTCAACGAATCGGGCATGGAGAACCACCCGCTCACGCCGATGCATGACGCCAACCTGGTCCGCGTGCTGCAGCGCCAAAGCCAGGCCAAGGTTGGCCTGCTGCGCTACGACGCCGTGGCGCGCGGCAGCGACGCGGCCCGCCAGGCCATTGCCGCCTTGCGCGGCGATGGCGTGAAACTGGCGATTGCCGATGCCGTGAGCGATGCCGACCTGCATACGCTGGGCGAGGCGTGCGCCGACCTGCCGCTGCTCACCGGCGGCTCCGGCCTGGCACTCGGCCTGCCCGCCAATTTCCGCCGCGCCGGCGTGCTGCCGCAACGCGCGGATGCCGACAGCGTGGCGCCCGTAGCCGGCCCGGCCGTGGTGCTGGCCGGCAGCGCGTCCAAGGCGACCAATGCGCAGGTGGCGCAGTGGCTCGTGGCCAAGCGCCCCGCCCTGCGCATCGACCCGCTCGCGCTGGCGCAAGGCGCGCCCGTGGTTGAGGAGGCGCTCGCCCTGGCGAGTTCCCAGGCGGAGCCGGTGCTGTTCTACGCCACCACCACGCCTGAGGAGGTCAAGTCGGTGCAGGCCGCGCTGGGCGTAGAGCGTGCCGGCCATCTGGTCGAGCAGGCGCTGGCGGACATCGCTGGCGCCTTGAAAGCACGCGGCACGCGCCGCTTCGTGGTGGCCGGCGGCGAAACCTCGGGGGCTGTGGTGCAGGCGCTGGGCGTGCAAGCCTTGCGCATCGGCACGCAGATCGCGCCGGGCGTGCCCGCCACCGTCACGCTGGAAGCACGGCCGCTGGCGCTGGCGCTCAAGTCCGGCAACTTCGGCGGCGTGGACTTTTTTGATGAGGCCCTGCGCCAGCTTGGAGGTGAAGCATGAGCACCGAAGCCAGCCTGCGCGAAGAGATCTGCCGCATCGGCGCCAGCCTCTACCAGCGCGGCTACACCGTCGGCAGCGCCGGCAATATCAGCGCGCGCATGGAGGACGGCTGGCTGATCACGCCGACCGATGCGTGCCTGGGCATGCTGGACCCGGCCGCCATCGCCAAGGTGGACAGTGGCGGCAACTGGGTGGCCGGCGACAAGCCGTCCAAGACGCTGACCCTGCACCGCGCCATCTATGACAACAACCCGCAGGCCAACGGCGTGGTGCACACGCACTCCACCCACCTGGTGGCGCTGAGCCTGGCGGGCGCATGGCAACCGGACGATGTGCTGCCGCCGATCACGCCTTACTACGTGATGAAGGTCGGGCATATCCCGTTGATTCCCTACCATCGCCCGGGCGACCCGGCGGTGGCGGCGCGTGTTGCCCAGCTGGCCGCTGAAGTGCGCGGCGTGCTGCTCGCGCGCCTTGGCCCGGTGGTGTGGGAGGCCACCGTCTCGCGCGCGGCCTTCGCGCTCGAGGAACTCGAAGAAACCGCCAAGCTCTGGCTGATGCTCAAGGACAAGCCTGACCCGCTCGACGAGCAAGCGCTGGCCGAACTGCGCGATACGTTCAAGGCGCGCTGGTAGGGACTCAGGCATGTAGCCAAGACACAGCCCAGAAAAGCAGAAACAAAAGCAAAGCAGAACCGCCCGCCGCACGCCCTCGCTAACGCCTGGGCCGCGGCAAGGGCAGCGTTCGCCCAGGGCTTGCCGCTAACAACGGAAACAAGCCGGAACCAAGCCGAAATACGGAGACAACCATGAATACATCCACCCAGGCCGCGCTAGCCGGCGCCGGCCAAAACATCGACCGCGACATAGAAAAGCGCGCCTACAGCAAGGTGTTCTGGCGCATCATGCCGTTCCTGATGCTGTGCTACGTCATCGCTTACCTGGACCGCGTCAACGTGGGCTTCGCCAAGCTGCAGATGGCGCAGGACCTGGCGTTCTCCGAAACCGTGTTCGGCCTTGGCGCGGGGCTGTTCTTCATCGGCTACTTCCTGTTCGAAGTGCCCAGCAACCTGCTGATGCACAAGATCGGCGCGCGTATCTGGATCGCGCGGATCATGATCACGTGGGGCATCATCTCGGCGCTGTTCGTGTTCGTGAAGACGCCCACCACCTTCTACATCATGCGCTTCCTGCTCGGCCTGGCCGAGGCGGGCTTCTATCCCGGCGTGATCCTCTACCTGACCTACTGGTATCCCGCCAACCGGCGCGCCAAGATGATCGCGCTGTTCATGTCGGGCATCCCCGTGGCCGGCATGTTCGGCAACCCGCTGTCGGGCTGGATCATGGACGCCTTCCATGACTACGGCGGCATGCGTGGCTGGCAATGGATGTTCCTGATCGAAGCCGTGCCCGCGCTGCTGATCGGCATCATCACCGTGTTCGTGCTCAAGAACGGCATCGACCAGGCGCCGTGGCTGGATGCGGACGAGAAGCGCGTGCTCAAGCGCAATATCTCCGAAGACGCGCGCCAGGCCAGCGCCTCGGGCACCGGCCACTCGCTTGGCGCCGTGTTCAAGGACCGCCGCGTCTGGTGGATGTGCCTGATCTACTTCTGCTTTGTCACCGGGCAATATGCGCTGACGTTCTGGATGCCCACCCTGGTCAAGACCAGCGGCGTTACCGGCAACCTCAATATCGGCCTGCTCAGCGCCATCCCGTTTATCTGTGCCATCGTGGTGATGAACTTCCTCGGCCACAGCGCCGACGCCCGCCGCGAGCGCCGCTGGCACCTGATCGTGCCGGCGCTGATGGGCGCCGTGGGCTTTGCCATTGCCGCCTCGTTTACCCACAATACCGTGGTGGCCATCGCCGCGCTGTCCCTGGCCGCCGCCGGCGTGCTGACCTGCGCCCCTCTGTTCTGGTCGCTGCCGACTGCCTTCCTGTCCGGGCTGGCCGCGGCCTCGGGCATTGCGGTGGTGAATTCGGTGGGCAACCTGGCTGGCTTTGTGGCACCGTACATGGTGGGCTACCTGACCGACCTCACCCACAGCACGCAGTCGAGCATGTATGTGCTGTCGGCCATGCTGGTGATCGGCGCCGGGCTGGTCTGGCTGACGCCCGCCAAGCTGGTCAACCGCTGATCCGCCCTTACAAGAACAGCCAAGAACAGCCAACAACAACCTATTCTCCTGGAGCACCGCATGCCGCGTTTTGCCGCCAACCTGTCGATGATGTACACCGAGCACGCCTTCCTGGACCGCTTCGCCGCCGCGGCGGCGGACGGTTTCAAGGCCGTGGAGTACCTCTTCCCGTATGAGCACACTGCTGCCGAAATCCGCGCCCGCCTCGATGCCAATGGCCTGACGCAGGCGCTGTTCAACGCGCCGCCGGGAGACTGGAACGCCGGCGAGCGTGGCATGGCCGCCCTGCCGGGGCGCGAAGCCGAGTTCCGCGATGCCTTCGCCCGTGCGCTGGAATACGCTGCCGTGATCGGCAACAACAAGGTCCACGTGATGGCCGGCCTGGTGCCGGCCGGCGCGGACCACGGGCGTCATCGCGCCTGCTACCTGGAGAACCTGGCGCATGCCGCGCAGGCCGCTGCCGCCCAGGGCGTCACCGTACTGATCGAGCCGATCAATGCGCGCGACATGCCGGGTTACTTCCTCAACCGCCAGGACGACGGACAGGCCATCTGCAAGGAAGTCGGCGCGGCCAACCTGAAGGTGCAGTTCGACTGCTACCACTGCCAGATCGTGGAGGGCGACCTCGCCGTCAAGCTCAAGCGCGATTTTGCCGGCATCGGCCACATCCAGATCGCCGGCGTGCCAGAGCGCCACGAGCCGGACCTGGGCGAGCTGAACTACCCGTACCTGTTCGACGTGATCGACGGCCTGGGCTATGACGGCTGGATCGGCTGCGAATACCGTCCGCGCGCCGGCACCTCGGCGGGTTTGGGCTGGCTCAAGCCTTACCTGAAAGGTTGAAAGGCCGCATCTGCGCCAAGCGAATCCATCAAGCCAAGCGCGCCGCCCACGGCCGCAAAACTGGAAGACGAACATGCAAGTACTGATCACCGGCGGGGCCGGGTTCCTCGGCCTGCAACTGGCCCGCCAACTACTAAAACGCGGCACCCTGGACATCGACGGCAAGCCCGTGGCCATCGCAGGCCTGACGCTGCTCGACGTGGTAGCGCCGCCCCCGCTGGACGACGCGCGCGTGCGCGTGGTCACCGGCGACCTGTCCGATCCCGCGGTACTGGCGCAGGCCATCGATGCGCGCACCGGCGCGGTGTTCCATCTGGCGGCGGTGGTCAGCGGCCAGGCCGAGGCGGATTTTGACCTGGGCATGCGCGTGAACCTGGATGCCGCGCGCGCGTTGCTGGAAACCTGCCGGGCGCTTCACGTGAAACATGGCGTCCGGCCGCGCGTGGTGTTCACCAGTTCGGTAGCCGTGTACGGCGGCATCCTGCCCGCTGTGGTGCAGGACGATACCGCGCTCAATCCGCAATCTTCCTACGGCGCGCAGAAGGCCATCGGCGAGTTGCTGCTGTCGGACTACAGCCGCCGCGGCTTTGTCGACGGCCGCGTGCTGCGGCTGCCGACCATCAGCGTGCGGCCGGGCAAGCCCAATGCCGCCGCATCGTCGTTTGCCAGCGGGATCATCCGCGAGCCGCTGGCAGGCGTTGCCGCCAATTGCCCGGTCTCGCCGGAAACGCCGTTGTGGCTGCTGTCCCCGCGCGGGGCGATTGCCGCGCTGGTGCGGGGCATGGAAATCGATGGCGCCGAATTTGGCCAACGACGCACGGTGAACCTGCCCGGCTTGTCGGTCACGCCTAAGGAAATGGTCGCGGCATTGCGGCGCGTGGCCGGCGACAGCGTGGCGGATCGCGTGAGCTGGGAGCGCGAGGCGCGCATCGAGAATATCGTCGGCACCTGGCCTGCCGCCTGGAATACGGAGCGTGCGCTGGCGCTGGGGTTCCAGGGCGACGCGGATTTCGATGCGGTGATCCGGGCGTATATGGAGGATGCCGGAATAGCGTCGCGTTGAATTTTCAGGCGCATTCGAGCGGCGCTGGCTTGCACGCAGGCCAACGCCGCCGCAGTGAAGGCCTTCAGAAGCCGGGCGGCTCAAGCGTCCGGCTTCACCACTTCATAAGCCGTGATCGTTTCCCGTACCGGCCCCGGAATCGGCGCCGACTTCTGCGTAGCGGGATCCGCGCAGACATAGACGATCTCGCCCGTGACCAGGTGCTCGTCGCCGCGGTACATCTCCACGCGGAACAGCATGCTGGAGCGGCCCAGGCGGGCAATCCGCCCCCGGATCTCCAGCATGTCGTCAAAGCGCGCCGACGCGTGATACTCCAGCGTGGACTTCACCACGAAGATATCCACGCCGTGCGCGTGCAGTACATCCTCCGGATACCGGATCCCCACCGCCCGCCAGTACTCCGTCACGCAGATATCGCAGTAGGTCAGGTAATGCGCATTGAACACGATCGACTGCGGATCCACCTCGGCCCAACGCACCCGCAACGGCATGCTGTGACGGAAATCTTCCTTTGCCATGTCGGCGCTCCCCTTTGATTGCCGCCCAAATATCGGCCCGATATGAAAACGGCGCCGGCCCCGGACAGGGCGGCGCCGGCACTAAGCGGCCAAGCCAGGCTTATTGCGGCTTGTTCAGCCCAAGCTTGTCGATAATGGCCTTCTCTTTCTTGACCGTATCGGCGGCGAAGTGCGCGTATTGCTCGCTGCTCATGTAGAACGGCTCCATGTCGAACTTGGTCAGCGCATCGCGGTAGTTCTGCATTTCCATGGCTTTCTTGAAGCCGTCATGCAGCTTCTTGACGATCTTCGGATCGGTGCCCTTGGGTGCCACCACGCCGAACGGCGAGGTCTGCACGATGCCCAGGCCCAGCTCCTTCAACGTCGGCACATTGGGGAAGCGCGCCGAGCGCTTCTCGCCCCAGGTCGACAGCAGGCGCAGCTTGCCGGACTCCACGTACGGTGCCCAGGCCGGCGTATCCGCCACCGACATCACGTGCCCGCCCAGCAGGGCCTGCATCGATTCCGAGTTGCCCTTGTACGGAATATGCGAGAACTGCACGTTCTGCTTCATGGCCAGTTCTTCCATGGTCAGGTGCAGCGTGGTCATCGAGCCCGGCGAGCCGTAGGTGAGGCGGCCCGGGTTGGCCTTGGCGTAGGCGATGTAGTCCTGCATGGTCTTGATCGGCGAATCCGCCGGGACCACCAGGCCGAACGAGTAGCCGGCCAGGTTGATCACGTAGGACAGGTCCTTGACCGGATCCCAGTTGATCTTGGTGGTGTACGGCAGGCGGTAGACCGGCATGGCTACCTGCGCCAGCGTGTAGCCGTCGGGCTGGGTCGATTGCATCAGCTGGGCGGGCAATACCCCGCCCGCGCCTGGCTTGTTCTCGATGATCACCGGCTGGCCGAGGATCTTGGAGGCGTTTTCCGCCAGCACGCGGAACGGCAGGTCGGTGGAACCGCCCGCGGTGTAGCCGATGATCAGGCGAATCGGCCGTTGCGGGAAATTGTCCGCCTGCGCCAGAGCCGGCGCGCTGGCCAGCCCCAGGGTAGCCGCGGTGGCGGCGAGCGCGCCCGCATGGGCGAGGAAGTGGCGGCGTTGCATGAGTCTGTGTCTCCTATTGCTACTGCTACAAGTAATGCACTACACGTAAAGCCAATGAAATCGGGGGTTCTGCGACCGCTTCGATCCGGCTGCCGGCCCCTGCCGGCGAGCCGCGCTCAGCCGTCGAAGGCAGCGCGCAAGGCGGCGACCGCGTCGCCATGGGCGGCGGCCACCGCCGGGACGAAGCGTCCCAGCTTGAAAAAATCGTGGATCATGCCCGGGTAGTCGGCCACTTGCGCCGGCACCCCCGCAGCGCGCAGCTTGGCCGCGTAGGCCACGCCTTCATCGTGCAGCGGGTCGTAGCCCGCCACGGCGATCCAGGCCGGGCAGCAACCGCGCACGTCGGCACCCGTGCCGCCGCCGTCCAGCGGGGCAAAGCGCCAGTCGTCGCGGCTGGCTTCGCCATCCAGGTATTGCGAGAAGAACCACTGGATCATCGGCGCGGTCAGCAGGTAGCCCTCTGCCAGCGCACGGTGCGACGGCGTGTCCTGGCGCGCGCAGGTGCCGGGATAGATCAGCATTTGCAGGACAGGCCCCAGGCCCAGATCGCGCGCATGCACGGCGCAGGCGCTGGCCAGCGTGCCACCCGCGCTGTCGCCACCCAGGGCGATACGGCTGGCGTCGGCGCCCAGGCGCGACGCCTCGGCGAAGACCCATTCCATGACATCGAACGCGTCGTTCGCCGCATGGGGAAATTTCCACTGCGGACCTAGCCGGTAGTCCACCGACAGCACCATGCAATCCGCTTGCACGCACAGCAGCCGGCTCAGGGGATCATGCGAGTTGACGCTGCCCACGGTGAAACCGCCGCCATGGAAGTACACCAGCAAGGGTAACGGCTCGGCCCAGCTGGCCTCGCGCGGCGCGTACAGCCGCACCGGGATGTCGTAGCCATCGCGCGCGGCCACCGTCAGGTTTTCCACGCTGTGCACGGGCAGCGGTGCAATATCCATGATGGGCGCGCTCTTCTCGTACGCGGTCTTGGCGTCAGCCGGGTCCAGCTCGTGGATGGACGGACGCTTCACGCGCCCGATCAGCTCCAGCAACGCGGCCACCTGCGGGTCGAGCGGCGCCGACGGCATGCCGGGCAAGGCAGGCGCGGGCTGGGCGGGCGCGGCAGTGAAAGCAGGCGGGACAGCGGACATGGACAGTCAGAATCAGTAGCAACGAACCTTCGGCAGCAGCCGAATCTCCAGTGGCGTCAACGCCGCTGGCGTTCGAATTGTGAACGATCGTTCGATTTTAGTATGATTCCAGATGTTTCGGCAGCAAAGCATATGAAATTTCCCTGGGGCTCGTCAGGGCGGCAGGTTTTGCGCGATCATCGACCATCGTCAGAAAAGCCGGAAGCCAGAAGAAATAAAACCCTCATCGACGGAGACAGCATAGATGGCCTTCATTTATTACCTGACCCACATCCACCTGGATTTCGGCACCATCAGCCAGCTCAAGGCAGAGTGCGAGCGCATCGGCATCCGGCGCCCGCTGGTCGTCACCGATAAAGGCGTGGTCGCCGCCGGCGTGGCCCAACAAGCCGTGCAGGCCCTGGGCGGCCTGTCGCACGAGATCTTCGACGAAACCCCCTCGAACCCGACCGAGGCAATGGTCAAGAAGGCCGCGGCGCAATATCGGCAAGGCGGCTGCGACGGGCTGATCGCGGTCGGCGGCGGCTCCTCCATCGACCTGGCCAAGGGCATCGCCATCCTTGCCACCCACCCTGGCGAGCTGACCACCTACGCCACCATCGAAGGCGGCAGCGCCAAGATCACCGAGCGCGCCGCGCCGCTGATCGCCGTGCCGACCACCTCGGGCACGGGCAGCGAAGTGGCGCGCGGTGCCATCATCATCCTGGAAGACGGCCGCAAGCTCGGCTTCCACTCCTGGCACCTGCTGCCGAAGTCCGCCATCTGCGACCCGGGCCTCACGCTCGGCCTGCCGGCCGGCCTGACCGCCGCCACCGGCATGGACGCCATCGCGCATTGCGTGGAAACCTTCCTGGCGCCCGCCTTCAACCCGCCCGCCGACGGCATCGCCCTGGACGGCCTGGAGCGCGGCTGGAAGCACATCGAACGCGCCACCCGCGACGGCCAGGACCGCGACGCACGCCTGAACATGATGAGCGCCTCCATGCAGGGCGCCATGGCCTTCCAGAAAGGACTGGGCTGCGTGCACTCGCTGTCGCACCCGCTCGGCGGCCTCAAGGTGGACGGCAAGACCGGCCTGCACCACGGCACCCTGAACGCGGTGGTGATGCCGGCGGTGCTGCGCTTCAACGCCGACGCGCCCAGCGTGGTGCGCGACAACCGCTACGCCCGCCTGCGCCACGCCATGGGCCTGCCGGAGGGTGCCGACCTGGCCCAGGCCGTGCACGACATGACCGCGCGCCTCGGGCTGCCCACCGGCCTGCGCCAGATGGGCGTCACCGAAGACATGTTCGACAAGGTGATCGCCGGGGCACTGGTCGACCATTGCCACAAGACCAACCCGAAAGAGGCCAGCGCCGCGGATTATCGGCGTATGCTGGCGGAATCCATGTAAGTGCCGCGGCGGGCCGGCAGCACAGGTGCGCGGAACAGCCGGGGCGATCCAGCTTTATCCACCCAGCACGGAGAAGAGGTCATGACAGGGGAACACCTGCAGGTCTTGCACGGAGACATCACCCGCATGGAAGTCGACGCCATCGTCAATGCCGCCAATAGCGGCTTGCTCGGTGGCGGCGGTGTCGACGGCGCCATCCACGGCGCCGGCGGCCCCGCCATCATGGCCGCCTGTCGCGGCATTCGCGAAACCAAGGGCGGCTGCCCCACCGGCCAGGCGGTGATCACCACCGGCGGCCTGCTACCCTCGCCTTACGTCATCCACGCGGTCGGCCCGGTCTGGCAAGGGGGCGACCACGGCGAAGATGCCCTGCTCGCCAGCGCCTACCAGGCCAGCATCGCGCTAGCCGCGCAGCACAAGCTGCGCACCATCGCCTTTCCCAATATCAGCACCGGCATCTACGGTTTCCCGCGCGAGCGCGCCGTGGATATTGCCATCGAAGCGGTACGCAAGGCGCTGGTGGCGGCGCCCACCATCGAGCAGGTCAGTTTTGTCTGCTTTGATGATGAGAACTACCGGCTGTATCGGCAGAGGCTGACTTGAATGGGGGCGGCCTTCGCTGGAGGTATTGCGAAGGCCGCAGCCATGATCGAGGTCGACGGGGAATCGGCATCTTCTTGCGATTTCCCGTTTCTTGTTCATGAAGATCAAGTACTCCGCGCTCAGGCGGCGTCTAATTCGATATGCACACGCCGCCCAAGGGCCGTGGCGATATTCACCAGCGCATCAAGTGAGAACCGGGATACGCGCCCACGCAGCAGGTCATTGATGCGCGGTTGGGTGACCCCCCAATGGCTTGCCGCGTCAGCCTGTTTCCAGTCATTGGACTTGATGATGGCCGCGATCTGCTGCATCAGTTCCGCTCGCGCGCGGAGATTGGCGGCCTGTTGCGGGGTGTCCGCAATGGCGTCCCACACGCTGTCAAACGTTTCGATGTCAGTCATTTGGCACCTCTCATGAGTTCCCCGTATCGGGTCTTGGCCAGATCGATCACGGCATCTTGCTTGGCATCCTCTGGAAACTCTCGCGAGGACTTGAGCGAACCTCCAAGAAATCGGATTGGCGTCATCGCGCAGATATACTGGTTTGGATATAAGAGTGCAAGTCCTTTGCGGCCATGCCTGGGTATGCTGCCTCACCCGCCCTGTTCCGCCCCTGTGCCCGGCCTAATTCCCGACCACCACCCCTTCCAACGCCCACCCCACCGCCGCCTGCGCATGCAACGCCGTGGTATCGAACACCGGCAGCGCCACGTCATCCTGCCCGATCAGCAGCGCAATCTCGGTGCAACCCAGAATCACCCCGCCCACGCCCTGCGCCTGCAAGCCGTCGATAATCCGGCGGTACACCTCGCGCGAGGCGTCACGCACGATGCCGTGGCATAGCTCTTCATAAATGATCCCGTGGACCAGCGCGCGGTCGTCGGCTGCGGGCACCACCACTTCGATGCCGTGCTTGTCCTGCATGCGGCCGCGATAGAAATCCTGCTCCATGGTGAAAGCCGTGCCGAGCAGGCCGACCCGCGGGACGCCGGCGCGGCGCAAGGCCTGCGCGGTGGGATCGACGATGTGGAGGAAGGGAATATCGAGCGCGGCTTCCAGGACCGGGGCCACGCGGTGCATGGTGTTGGTACAGAGCAGCACGAAATCCGCGCCCGCGGCCTGCACTTGCAGGGCGGCCTGCCGCATGGATTCGCCGAGCTCGTCCCAGCGTTGCGCGTGCTGCAGTGCCTTGATCTGCTCGAAGCTGACCGTGACCATGACGCTGCGCCCGTTGTGGTGGCCGCCGAGGCGTTGCTTCATATCCTGGTTGATCAGGCGGTAGTACTCGGCCGAGGATTCCCAGCTCATGCCGCCGATCAGTCCGATCGTCTTCATCTTGACCTTCCTTGCGCACCGGCGCTGTCGAATCAGGTCAATGTAGCAGCAGGCGCCGCCCTGCCCCATGCACAGTGCGGCGGGTTCCGACCGGGCCAGCGCAGGCGCGCGTGCCTGACGCGGCCCGCCATGTCAGATCAAGGCAGGTTCGGGCAGATCAGGGCAAGGCGCTGCGGATCAGCAGGTTGATGCGCTCCGGCTGCTCGTGGATGACCCAGTGCGTGCCGTCCGGGATGCGTTCCAGCCGCATGTCCGGGATGAACTTGTCCAGGCCTTCCAGCAGGCTCTTGGGCAGCGCGGTGTCGCGCTCGCCCCAGATCACCAAGGTCGGCACGCGTACCGTGAAGGCGGCGGGATCCAGCTTGGAGATATCGGGGGGCGTTTCGCCCGGGCCCGGCGGGTGCATGGGCGATGCGCGGTAATAGTTGACGCCGCCGGTCAGCGAGTGAGAGCCGCCAGCGCCGGGCTGCGACCAGGCCGCGTGGTATTTCTCGCGGGTCTCGCCGGTAAACCAGGGCGCGGGCTGCTTGCCCTGTCCATTGAGGAAGCCTTCCAGCTTGGCGAAGCCGTCGGCCGCCAGCGCTTCTTCCGATCCCGGTGCGCGCAGCCAGTTCATATAGGCCGAGGCGGCTTGCTGCTGAGGATCGCTGGTCAGCGCCTTGGCGAATACGTAGGGATGCGGCGAGTTGATGATGACCAGCCGCTCCACCATCTGCGGAAACTGGATGGCCAGGTTCCAGCAGATCGCCCCACCCCAGTCGTGTGCGACCACCACGCAATGCGAGTAGCCCAGCGCGTTGATGAACTGGACGAGGTCCTCCACGATGTGGCGGGGCCGGTAGGCCTCGGCTTCGGCCGGCTTGCTCGACAGGTTGAAGCCGCGCAGGTCCGGCGCCACCGCGAAGTGGGTCTTGCCGAACTCGGCTAGCTGGGCTTCCCACTCATACCAGAACTCGGGGAAGCCATGCACGAACAGCACCAGCGGCTTGCCGCGCTCGCCCGCGCTGGCGTAGTGCAAGCGCGTGCCATTGGGCAAGGTGGCGTACTGCAGATGCCGAATGACTGCAGGTTTGGTCATGAATTCCTCCCTTGCCGCAATGGCTGACTGTCTCTGGTGGACTTGCTGCTGGCCGCCCCAGGGGCGGCTCCCCTCGTTATCCGCGCAAGGCTGCGACGAGCCCGGCGCGCACTTCCGGCTTGTCGGCGAACGGGTCGCTCGGGTTGCGCTGGCTAATGATATCTTCGAAGCGCTGCCGCACGGGATCCAGTTGCTGCGGATGCGAGTAAATATAGAAGCCACCGTCGCGGATGGCGTCGAAGGTGAGCTGCGCGACTTCGGCGGCCGTGACCTTGCCCGAGCTGACCGCTTTGTCCGACATGGCTTGCGACACCAGTTGCGAGCGCGTGGGCGGTGCGTCGTTGGCCAGCCCGGCCGGCCGGTTGCGGCCCGATTGCGTGATGCCGGTCGGCACGAAATACGGGCACAGCACCGAGCAACGCACCTGCTCGCTGACCAGGCTGAGATCCTGGTACAGCGATTCGGACAGGGAAACCACGGCGTGCTTGGAGACGTTGTAGACGCCCATTGCGGGCGGGCTGAGCAAGCCAGCCATGGAGGCCGTATTGACGATATGGCCTTCGAACGACGGGTCCTTGGCCGCGGCCGCCAGCATCAGCGGGGTGAAGATGCGCACGCCATGGATCACGCCGAAGAGGTTGACGCCCAGCACCCATTCCCAGTCGCGCTCGGTGTTTTCCCACATCAGGCCGCCCGCGCCCACGCCGGCGTTGTTGAACAGCAGGTTGACCTGGCCAAAGGCGGCGATGGCGGCATCGGCCAGCGCCTGCACCTGCTCGGCCTTGGACACATCCACGCGCACGCCGATCACCGGCACGCCTTGCGCCTTGAACTCCGCCACGGTGGCGTCCAGTGCATCTTCCTGCACATCGGCCAGCACCAGCTTCATGCCAAGCCCCGCGCCCAGCTTGGCGAATTCCTTGCCGAAGCCCGATGCACCGCCGGTAATCACAGCCACCTTGCCCTGGAATTGCTTCATGTTGTCTGCCTCTCGTTGCTTTCGTTTTATGGGATAGCCTTGCCGCGTGCGGGGCTTAGCCCGCGCGCTGCACTTGATAACCTTGGCGCGGGAAATGCACGTTGACCGCGCCCGCACGCGGATCCTGGCGGCGCAGCGTGGCACGGTGGGCGTCCAGCGCCACCAGCACGCCGGCCACGGGATCGCGCGCGTAGTCCGTTGGCGTCACGGTGACCGCGTCGCCGGCTTCGAAGCCGCTGTCGGCGGCCACCCCGCCCGGCAACGCTGCCGGATCGGCGTGCCGCGCCACCTCCAGCGCCGACTCCGCGCTGACCACCCGCACTGTGCCATGGCCGAAGGCTTTCATGCGCGCATACCAGGCTTGCACCGCCGGATACGCGTCCAGCAGCTTGGCCAGTTCGCTGGCGCGCTGGATAAACCAGACGTTGTGGTATAGCGAAAAATCCGCCACCGACAGCGCGGGGCCGGCCACGTGCGCCACCCCCGCGTTGAACTGCTGCTCGAGCCGACCGAAGGTTTCGTGCAGCAGCGCGATGGCCTCGGGCAAGGGCATGCGCAGCGCATTGGTGTCGCCGCGCATGACCTTGCGGTCCGCGGAGAAAGCCTGGATCTGCGCCGGCGTGAGGTGGCCAAGCATGCTTTGCACGCCGGCCGGCTGGAACAGGTAGGTGACGGCGGCGGTAAACAGCGCGGTGTCGATCCAGCCAGCGACAAGGCGCGTGGTGGCGGCCTGCACGGCGGGATACAGCGGGCACGCGGGCGCCGCGCTGTCGATCACCTCGCAGATCAGGGCGGTGTCGCAATAGATGTCGGCCCCCACCTGCAGGATCGGGGTGCGGCGGTAGCCACCGGTCAGCGCGACCACATCCGGCTTGGGCAGGATCGGCGGGATTTCCACCGCTTGCCACGCCAGGCCCTTGGCGCCCATCAGCAGGCGGATCTTCTCGGAGAACGGCGACGTTGCGTACTGGTGAAGGATTAGGTCTGCCATGGTGTCGGTATCGCTCGTGTTGCCAGCCTGCAGCCAGACTGAAGCCAGACTAAATTCAGCCTGAAATTTTTCTTATGCCTGCTGCCGGTGCGTCGGGCGGATGCCGCCACGCTTCGTAGCAAGGCGCGTGCCTGCAAGTGCTTGTTCCCTACCGCCCCGTTTGCTTCAGCGCCTTGAGCGCCATGTTCTCGACCAGGCGCGGGGCCAGCAGCTTGAGCCACAGGCCAAGCCGGCCCTTGCCGGTCATCACCAGTTCGCGCTTGCGCGCGGCCATGGCCGCCAGCATCTGGCGCGCGCATTCCTGCGCGCTCATGGCGCCGTCCTCGCGCAGCCGGCTCTCGCCCAGCGGGCGACCGTCGGGGCCGAAGCCGTTGATGCGCGTATCGGTCGCCACCACGCCGGGAAACACCACGCATACGTCCACGCCGGAGCCGCGCAGCTCGGCCCGCAGCGCCTCGCAGAACCCCGCCAGCGCGAACTTGCTGGCTGAGTAGGCGGTGCGCCCTGGCACGCCGATCTTGCCGGCCAGGCTTGACACCGCCACCATCAGGCCGCCGCGCTCGCGCAGGTGCGGCAGCGCCTCGCGCGTGCACCACATGGCGCCGAAGTAGTTCACGCGCATGACCTGCTCGTAGTAGCTGTAGTCCGATACTTGCTCAAAGTAGCCGTGGGCGGACACGCCGGCATTGTTGACCAGCACATCGAGCCCGCCGTACTGCGCAACCACCGTGGCCACCAGCCGCCGGCAGTCGAACTCGTCGGACACGTCGACGCGCCACACGCCTACATCGGCTGCCGGGTGCTGGCGGCGGATGCGCTCCGCCAGCGCTTGCAGCATGTCGACACGGCGCGCCGCCAGCGCGAGCCGCGCGCCCTGCTGCGCCAGCAGCAGGGCCAGTTCCGCGCCGATGCCGTCGGAAGCGCCGGTAATCAGCACGACCTTGCCGGTGAATGGTGCAAAGGCGGCCATGACTTCAATCCAGCAGGTCGGGCTGTTCCTTGACGATGCGGGCGTACAGTGGCTGGAACTGGAACCAGCCCGCCTGCGCTGTGCCGACGATCGAGTAAGCCTGGCGTGCGGCAGCGTCGGAGATAACCTTCAGTGGCGCGTTGGTGCGCGCGGCGGCGGCCTCTGCCAGCAGCTGCACCTGGCAAGAGCGCTCCATGGTGATGAACCACCAGGCGGCTTCGTCGACGGTCTTGCCGACCGTCAGCAGGCCATGGTTCTGCAGGATCGCAGCCTTGTTGCTGCCCAGCGCGTTGGCAATGCGCTGGCCTTCGTCGAGCTCCACCACCACGCCACCGAAATCGTCATAGAGGGCATGGTCGTTGTAGAAGGCGCACACGTCCTGTGTCAGCGGATCCAGCGTGCGGCCCAGCGTGGACCAGGCACGGCCATGGGTGCTGTGCGAGTGCGCGGCGGCGACCGCGTCGGCCCGGGTCTGGTGCACGCGCGAATGGATGGCGAAAGCCGCGGCATTGACCGGGTAGTCGCCTTCCACCACGTCGCCGTGGTGGTCGCAGCGAATCAGGTTGGACACCTTGACCTGGCTGAAATGCACGCCGAACGGGTTGACCCAGAACGTATCCGGGAACTCGGGGTCTCGCGCGGTGATGTGGCCAGCCACGCCTTCGTCAAAGCCGAACTTGGAGAACAGGCGGAAGGCCGCGGCCAGCCGCTGCTTGCGGTGCAGGCGCTCCTCGGCCGGCGTATCGAACTTCGGCGGGCGCGGCAGCACGCGGTACTTGGCCTTGACCTCTTCGGACATGCCGGCGGCCATTTCGTCCTGGTCGGCCTGGGGCTTGGTGCTTTCTGCAGGGGCGTTCATGGGGAGTCTCCTATCTCGTAGTTCATACCGCTGGTTTGCTCCCCTCTCCCCCTGAGGGGAGAGGGAGAGGCAGCCGTCGTCATGGCGCGCGGCTCTGGCCCGCTCGGCGGCTTCGGCGCATGCCTCTGGTTAAACCAGCTTGACCAGCTGCTTGCCGAAGTTCTTGCCCTTGAGCAGGCCCATGAAGGCTTCCGGCGCGCTCGCCAGCCCTTGCGCGACGCTCTCGCGGAACTTGAGCTTGCCTTGCGCCACGGCGGTGCCGAGTTCCTGCAGGGCTTGCGGCCACACGTCCATGTGCTCGGACACGATAAAGCCTTCCACGGTCAGGCGCGACACCAGGATCAGCTGTGGGTTCTTCAGAGGCATCGGCTGGCCGTCGTAGCCGGCGATCATGCCGCAGATGGCGATGCGGCCAAACGCGTTCATGCGGGCCAGCACGGTGTCCAGGATCTCGCCGCCGACGTTCTCGAAGTAACCATCCACGCCGTCCGGGGTGGCGTCCTTGAACATCGTGTACAGCGCCTTGCTGTCCTTGGCGGCCTTGTAGTCGATGCAGGCATCGAAGCCAAGCTCATTGACCACGTAGTCGCACTTGTCCTTGCCGCCGGCAAAGCCCACCACGCGGCAGCCCTGGAGCTTGGCCAACTGGCCCACCACGCTGCCGACAGCGCCGGAGGCGGCGCTCACCGCGATGGTCTTGCCGGCCTTCGGCTGGATGATCTTGTTCAGGCCATACCAGGCCGTCACGCCGGGCATGCCGACCGAGCCGAGATAGGCGGACAGCGGGATATGGGTGGTATCGACCTTCTGGATGCCGATGCCGTTGGTGACGCCCATTTCCTGCCAGCCGAACATGCCGACCACCTTGTCGCCGACGGCATACTTGGGGTTCTTGGTCGCCACGATCTCGCCGACCGTGCCGCCGATCATGACTTCGCCCAGCGGCTGCGGCGTGGCGTAGGACTTGCCTTCGTTCATGCGGCCGCGCATATAGGGATCGAGCGACAGGAAGTGGTTGCGGACCAGCACCTCGCCTTCGCCCAGGTCGGGCACGGGCACCTCTTCCAGGCGGAAGTTGTCAGGGGTCACGGCGCCGGTGGGACGCGATGCCAGGACGATGCGCTTGTAGGTGTTCGACATGATGGCTTCCTTACAGTGAAATGGACAAGGACACTCGTCCTTTGTCGTTCGTTGTGGGTGGTTGCTTGTCAGCTAGCTTGTTATTTCATCAACGACAGCGCCAGCGCCCGATACGCGCGATGCGTGACGGGGTCGTTGGCGCCGTTGGCCGCGATGGGATGCGAGGCGTAGCGCACGATGGTGAGCTCCGCCTTGGGATCGACATAAATACGTTGGCCGTGGATGCCCCGTGCCTCGAACACACCATGGTCATCGTTCGAGACCCACCACATCGAGCGATAGCTCCAGCCGGGCAAGGTGGCATAGCCGGCCTTGGCAAACTTGGCAGGATCGCCGCCGCGGCGGATGTCCGCCACCACTTCAGCCGGGATGACCTGCTGGCCGTTGAAGCGTCCGCCGTTGCGCATGGTCTCGCCAAAGCGGGCCAGGTCGCGCAGCGTGGTGTTGAGGCCGCCGCCGCCGGATTCGCTGCCGATGCTGTCCACCATGAAGTAGGCATCGTTCTCCGCGCCCATCTTCTGCCAGACGCGCTCGGAAAGCAGCTTGGCCAGAGACTGCCCGGACACGCGCTTGACGATCCAGGCGAGGACTTCGGCATTGACGGTCTTGTAGGCGAAGGCCTGGTCATGCTCGCCTTCCTTTTTCAAGGTGGCAAGGAATTCGTAGAACGTCTTGGGCCCGGCATAGCCGGGCTCGCGGGGCATCATGCCGCCGGCGCGGCTGTAGTCCCAGACCTCGGCCTTGGGATCGGCGTAGTTTTCCGAGTACTTGACGCCCACCGTCATGTCCATGACTTCGCGCACGGTGGCATCGGAGTAGGCGGTGCCCGCCATCTCCGGCAGGTAGCGCGCGACGGGCGCGGCAGGGTCGAGCTTGCCGTCCGCCACCAGCATGGCGGCCAGCGTGCCGACGAAGGACTTGGTGACCGACATCGCGATGTGCGGGGTATGGTCGTCCAGCGCGCCGAAGTACTTCTCAAAGACCACCCGGCCCTTGTGCATCACCAGGATGCCGTCGGTATAGGTCAGGCCCAGCATGTCGCTGAACGTGCGGCGGGTGCCGTCGGCATCGGTGAAAGGCACGCCGCCGATATCGTGCTCGGCGCGCGGCAAGGCCGACACGGGCCCGCGCCCGTGCCAGACCGACGCGGTCGGGACCAGTTCGCGGATATGCGAAAAGCTCCAGCGGGTGCGCGGAAAGCCGTTGCTGGCAGGGGTGAAGCTGATGATCTTGGCGGCTACGGGGGGGAAGCCCTGCATCCAGCCCGCCGACACGGGATCGGTGGCGGCTGCATCCGGGAACACCGGCGCGGCTGGCGCTGCTACCGGCGCGCTGGCCGAAGGAACAGGTGCATTCTGGGCTTGGCCCGGCTGGTACATGGCAAGGGCTCCTGCGCCGAAGGCGGCAAGCACGGTCAGTTTCAATCGCCGCGTGGCGGCAATCCGTTCAAACAGCATCTTGTCTCCATTTCTTGATTCATAGGTGCTGCGCGCCGCGGGCTCTGGCGGCCCTGCCGGTCTTGGTGGCTAGTATCCCCTCCCTGTCCAGCGCCCCGGCTCAGCCGTCCGCGCCGGTATCCGAAGCGCCGCTCGCCGCCCGCTGCGGCGGCACGCGCTTGACGAACTTGAACGTGCCCGACCCGCGCGACACGGTCTTGCCATCGGCATCGACAATCTCGGCCTCGCAAAAGGCCATCGTGCTGGTGCGGTGCACGCACTGCCCGCGGGCGATGAGCTTGCCGCGGCCAGGGGCCATGAAGGTTGTCTTCATCTCGATGGTCACCACGCCACGGCCGTCGGGATCGGTGGCGCGCCCGGCAATGGCCATGGCCACGTCGAGCAGCGTCATCAGCACGCCGCCGTGGGCCATGTCCCAGCTGTTCTGGTGGCGTGTTTCCAGCGCCAGTTCGATCTCGCTGCCCTCCTTGTCCATGCGCGTGCATTGCACGCCGAGGTCGGCAAGGAAGGGAATCTTGAGGGGAAATCCGTTGGTTTTAGTCATGGTTGCAAATGAGGCGAAGACGGTACGGCTGGCCGGCTGACAAGGAGTAAAGGCCCGCCCTGCAGGGGCCAACCGCATTAGAGCATGGACTTTATACCGCGCTCACGCCGCCATCCACCGCCAGTACCTGGCCGGTGATGTGCTTGCCGGCAGCGCTGGCGAACAGCAGCGCCGCGCCCTTCAGGTCCTCGTCGTCGCCCAGCCGGTGCAGCGGCACCGAGGCGCACATGGCTTCCACGCCCAGGCGGTCCAGCGATCCCTGCGTCATCTTGGAGGGGAAGAAGCCCGGCGCCAGCGCATTCACCGTGATGTTGTGCTCGCCCCACTCGGCCGCCAGCGTGCGGGTGAAGTTCACCACCGCGCCCTTGGAGGTGTTGTAGGCAATGGTTTCCATCGATCCCGGCGGGTTGCCCGCCAGGCCGGCGATGGAGGCCACGTTGATGATGCGGCCGTAGCGGCGCGGGATCATGGACAGCTTGCCGATGCGCTGAGAGAGCAGGAACACGCCGCGGATATTCAGGTTCATCACCTTGTCCCAGGCTTCCACCGGATGGTCCTCGGCGGGCGCGCCCCAGGTGGCCCCGGCGTTGTTGACGAGGATGTCGATGTGGCCGAGCTTGGCCAGGGCCTCGTCGGCCAGGCGCACGATATCCGCGTCGCGGGCGCCGTCGGCGGCGATCCATTCGGCGTCGATGCCAAGCCCCCTCAGGTGGGCTTGCGCCGCTTGCAGCTCGTCGGCCTTGCGCGCCGACAGCACGATGCGCGCGCCCTGCTCGCCAAGCGCTTCGGCGATCTGCAGGCCGAGCCCGCGCGAACCGCCGGTGATCAGTGCGGTCTTGCCCTTCAGGTCGAACAATTGCTGGATGGTGTTCATGGTGTCTCCCGATTTGGTGTGGCGCGCGCAGACAGGTGCGCGCGCCTGATCAACTTGTGCGAGCCGCCGGTCAGAACCAGGCGTCCTGCATGTCCAGCGTAGTGCGGTCGAGCGAGGCCAGCAGGTCAAGCTGCGGACCCACCTTGGGCAGTTCCCAGCGGAAGAAATATTCCGCCGCCGCCAGCTTGCCGCGATAGAAGTCCTGGTCTTCCTGGCTCTTGGCGCCCGCCAGCGCGGCCTGCGCGACCAGTTCCTGCTCCAGCCACGCCCACGACAGCACCACATGGCCGAACGCTTCCAGGTACACCGAGGCGTTGGCCAGCGTCACCTTGGCGTCGCCCGCTGCCCACAGCGCCTGCGTGACTTCCGCCACGCGCTTGACGGCGGCACCCAGCGCCTTTGCGTGGCTGCCCAGCGCGGCATCGCCGCTGGCCAAGGCCCGGCCGATCGTGGCCTGGATCTCCTCGCCAAGAACCTTGAATGCCGCGCCGTCCTTCATCACCACCTTGCGGCCCAGCAGGTCCAGGCCCTGGATGCCATGGGTGCCTTCGTGGATCGGGTTGAGGCGGTTGTCGCGGTAGAACTGCTCGACGTTGTACTCGCGGGTGTAGCCGTAGCCGCCATGCACCTGGATGGCCAGGCTGTTGGCTTCCAGGCACCACTGCGACGGCCAGCTCTTGGCGATGGGCGTGAGGATATCCAGCAGCAGCGCCAGGCGCTCGTGCTCCGCACCCTCGGCGGCACGTTCCTGGTCCACCAGTTGCGCGCAGTACAGGTTGAGCGCCAGCCCGCCTTCCACATAGCTCTTCTGCGCCAGCAGCATGCGGCGGATGTCCGCGTGCTCCACCAGCCGCACTTGCGGGCTGGCCGGATCCTTGCCGCCGGGGCCGATCGGGCGGCCCTGCGGGCGGTTGCGCGCATAGTCCACCGAGTGCAGGTAGCCGGTATAGCCCAGCATCACCGCGCCCAGGCCCACGCCGATGCGGGCCTCGTTCATCATATGGAACATGCAGGCCAGGCCCTTGTGCGGCTCGCCCACCAGGTAGCCGATGGCACCGGCCTTGCCGCCCGGCTTGTACTTCATGCCTTCGCCGAAGTTCAGCAGGCAGTTGGTGGTGCCGCGATAGCCCATCTTGTGGTTCAGGCCGGCCAGTACCACGTCGTTGTGCTCGCCCAGGCTGCCATCGGCATTGACCAGGTACTTGGGCACGATAAACAGCGAGATGCCCTTCACGCCCGGGATCAGCTTGCCGTCCGGGCCTGGGATCTTGGCCAGCACCAGGTGCACGATATTGTCGGACAGCTCATGCTCGCCGGCCGAGATCCACATCTTGTTGCCGCGCAGGCGGTACTGCTGGCCCAGCGGCGATTCGCCCTCGTAGTCGGCGCGCGTGGTGATGTCCGACAGCGACGAGCCGGCCTGCGGCTCGGACAGGCACATGGTGCCGAAGAAGCGCCCTTCCATCTCCGGCTTGACGAAGGTCTCCACCTGCGCCGGCGTGCCGTGCGTGAGCAGCAGGTTGGCGTTGCCGATGGTCAGGAAAGGATAGGAACTGGTGCCGACGTTGGCGCCCTTGAAGTAGGCAAAGCCGGCCTTCTCCACCACCACCGGCAGCTGCATGCCGCCGATGTCGTAGTCCTGCCCGGCCGCCATCAGGCCGGCCTCGCAGAAGGCCTTCAGCGCGGTCTTGACCTCGGGGATGATGGTGACGGTCTCGCCGTCGAAATGCGGCTCGTGCTGGTCGCTCTTCTTGTTGTGCGGCGCGAACAGGTCGGCGGCGATCTTCTCGCAGGTATCGAGCGCGGCGTCGAAGGTCTCGCGGGAATGGTCGGCGTAGCGCGGAATACGGGTCAGCCCTTCGACCTTGAGCCATTCGTACAGCACGAAGTTCAGGTCACGGCGGGAAAGGATCAGCGACATGGCAGGAAACGGCTCCCAGACTGAAAGGGAAAATCAAAGATGCGCGATCCGGCGGCGGCGATGGCGCTATTGGCAGCCTCGCGGCGGGGATCGTCGCTGTCTCCACAACGGCACGCTCGCATGGCGCACCGCACATTCTGTAAATTCTCCAAATGGCGCGGGGAAAGAAAAAGGCGCTCGCGCGCCCGTCTCTTTCCTGCCGTGCTTAGCTACCTTCGCCCAGGCGGGCGATGGTGCCCTGCGCCACCGCGCAGAGCTTTTCCTCGCCATCCTTGACCATGAACACATCGCACCGCACCACCGCTTGCTGGCGGCCGCGGTTGAGGCATTCAGCGCGGGCAATCAGCATGTCGCCAATCGCCGGGCGCAGGTAGTTGATCTTGTACTCGGAGGTCACCACCGGCGCCGCCATGGCCGCGCCGCCCGCATAGGTCAGTGCGTTGTCAGCCAGGTAGCTGACAACGCCGCCATGCAGGAAGCCGTACTGTTGCTGCAGGTCCTGCCGGATAGGCAGGCGCAGCTCGGCGCGGCCGGGCGAGAGCGCGGCCAGCTCGGCGCCGACCAGCACCGAGAAGGGCTGGCTGGCCAGCACCTCCCGGCCATGGGACAGCATCGGGTCGGCTTGATCGCTCACGGTGCGTTGCCGCCGCTCAGAGGACTTCGAACAGGCCGGCAGCACCCTGGCCGCCGCCGATGCACATGGTCACCACCACGTACTTCACGCCACGGCGCTTGCCTTCGATCAGCGCGTGGCCGACCAGGCGAGCACCCGACACGCCGTAAGGGTGGCCCACCGCGATGGCGCCGCCATTGACATTCAGGCGGTCCATGGGGATGCCCAGCGTGTCGGCGCAGTACAGCACCTGCACGGCGAAGGCTTCGTTCAGCTCCCACAGGCCGATGTCGGCAACCGTCAGGCCGGCCTTCTTCAGCAGCTTGGGCACCGCGAACACCGGGCCGATGCCCATTTCGTCAGGCTCGCAACCGGCCACGGCGAAGCCGCGGAACGCGCCCAGCGGCTGCAGGCCCTTGGCCTCGGCCACCTTCGAATCCATGACCACGACCGCCGAAGCGCCGTCGGAGAATTGCGACGCGTTACCTGCCGAAACCACGCCGCCGGGCATGGCGGTGCGGATTTTCGACACAGCTTCCAGCGTGGTGTCGCCACGGATGCCTTCGTCGGCCGAGACCGTGACTTCCTTGGTCATCAGCTGGCCCGTAGCCTTGTCGGCCACGCCGGCGAGCACCGTGATCGGCACGATTTCATCGTTGAACTTGCCGGCTTCGAGCGCGGCGAACGCGCGCTGCTGGCTGCGCACGCCGTATTCGTCCTGGCGCTCGCGCGAGACGTTGTAGCGCTTGGCCACGTTCTCGGCGGTTTGCAGCATGTTCCAGTAAATTTCCGGCTTGTTCTTGGTCAGCCAGCTTTCCTGGATCATGTGGCGGTTCATTTCCTGCTGCACGCAGGAAATGCTTTCCACGCCGCCGGCCACGAAGATGTCGCCTTCATCGGCGATCACGCGTTGCGCGGCCATGGCGATGGTTTGCAGGCCGGACGAGCAGAAACGGTTCACGGTAGCGCCGGGAACGGTCACCGGGCAGCCGGCGCGCAGGGCGATCTGGCGTGCGATGTTGGCGCCGGTGGCGCCTTCCGGGTTGGCACAGCCCATCAGCACGTCTTCCACTTCGCCAGCTTCGATCTTGGCGCGGGCGATGGCGTGCTGGACCGCATGGCCGCCCAGGGTCGCGCCGTGGGTCATGTTGAAACCACCCTTCCAGCTTTTGGCCAGGCCGGTACGTGCGGTGGATACGATGACTGCCTCTTTCATGTCTTGCTCCTCAGTATCTCTGGTATCTGGTGACCTGCGGCGTGCGTTCACGTCCCGCAGTGTCTTGCAATAGGTCTTTGGCCGGGTTCAGTCGTGTTAGCCAGGCTTGGTCAGGCTTAGTCAGGCGATGCGTCAGGTTCAGTACAACAGGCCGGCAGACTGCAGGCGCTGTACGCCCGCGGCTTCCAGGTTTCGCCACGCGTTTGCCAGCGAGCCGTCGAGATCGATGGCGCGACAGGCGTCGTCGACCACAATGGCGTCAAATCCGGCCGTCCGGGCATCGAGCGCGCTCCAGGCAACGCAGTAGTCCGTTGCCAGTCCCACGCAAAACACCCGGCGCACCCCGCGCTCCTGCAAATAGCCTGCAAGCCCGGTGCGGGTGGTGCGATCGGCCTCCATGAAGGCCGAGTAGCTGTCCACCTCGCGGTGATGGCCCTTGCGGATCACCATCTGCGCATGCGGCACCTCCAGCCCGGCATGCAGCGCCGCGCCGTGGCTGCCCTGCACGCAATGCGTGGGCCACAAGACTTGCTGGCCATAGGGCAACACCACGGTCTGGAACGGCTGCGTGCCGGCATGGTTGGCGGCAAACGAAACGTGGCTGGCCGGATGCCAGTCCTGGGTCAGCACCACATGCGCAAACGCCGCCGCGAGGCGGTTGATCACGGGCACGACTTCATCGCCCTGCGCCACGGCAAGCGCGCCGCCGGGCATGAAGTCGTTCTGCACGTCGATGACCAGCAGGCAATCTTCGGGGCCGTATTGCTTGGCCATGCCGCTACTCCTCGCTAGGTGACCGGTTTGCGATCAATGTTGAGAACCCCGCGCGGCCTGACTGCGCCGCGCGAACATCGCCTTGGCCGTACTTAGCCGTTGAAGCCCTTGCCCTCGGCAGCCAGCTTGACCAGCAGCGGGGCTGCTTTCCAGGCTTCGCCGTGGTAGCCCTTGGCATAGCGCGCCATCGACTGCGCCACGTTGAACAGGCCAACCTGGTCCGCGTACAGCATCGGGCCACCACGGAACAGCGGGAAACCGTAGCCGGTCAGGTAGACCATATCGATATCCGAGGCCTTGGAGGCAATGCCTTCTTCCAGGATCTTGGCGCCTTCGTTGACCAGCGCGAACACCAGGCGCTCGACGATCTCCTCATCGGAAATCTTGCGGCGGGTGATGCCCAGGTCCTTGGAGTGCTGCACGATCATGTCGTTGACCTGCTGGTTCGGGTACGGCTTGCGGTCGCCCGCCTTGTAGTCGTACCAGCCCGCGCCGGTCTTCTGGCCGTAGCGGCCCAGTTCGCACAGCAGGTCGGCGGTCTTCGAGTACTGGATTTCAGGCTTGTCGATGGCGCGGCGCTTGCGGATGGCCCAGCCGATGTCGTTGCCGGCCAGGTCGCCCATGCGGAACGGGCCCATGGCAAAGCCGAACTTCTCGATGGCCTTGTCCACTTGCTCCGGCAGCGCGCCTTCGTCCAGCAGGTAGCCAGCCTGGCGGCTGTACTGCTCGATCATGCGGTTGCCGATAAAGCCGTCGCACACGCCAGATACCACGGCAGTCTTCTTGATCTTCTTGGCGACCTGCATGACGGTGGCCAGCACGTCCTTGCCGGTCTTCTCGCCACGCACCACTTCCAGCAGCTTCATCACGTTGGCCGGGCTGAAGAAGTGCATGCCGACCACGTCTTGCGGGCGCTTGGTGAAGGAGGCGATCTTGTTGACGTCCAGCGTGGAGGTGTTCGACGCCAGGATCGCGCCCTGCTTCATCACTTCGTCCAGCTTCTTGAAGACGATTTCCTTGACGCCCATTTCCTCGAACACGGCTTCGATCACCATGTCCGCATCCTTGATGTCGTCATAGGACAGCGTGGTGGTCAGCAGGCCCATGCGCTGCTCTACCTTCTCTTGCGTGAGCTTGCCCTTCTTGGCGCTGTTCTCGTAGTTCTTGCGGATCGTGGCCACGCCGCGGTCCAGCGCTTCCTGCTTGGTTTCCAGCATGATCACCGGGATGCCGGCGTTCAGGAAGTTCATGGTGATGCCGCCGCCCATGGTGCCGGCGCCGATCACGGCAATCTTCTCCAGCTTGCGGGTGGGGGTGCCTTCCGGTACGTCCGGGATCTTGCTGGCGGCACGTTCGCCAAAGAAGGCGTGGCGCAGCGCGCGCGATTCAGGCGTGGTCACCAGGGCCATGAAGCCTTCGCGCTCAGCCTTCAGGCCAGCGTCGAACGGCGTGAGCGAGGCAGCCACGGCGTCCACGCACTTCAGCGGCGCCGGGAAATTCTTGGCGACCGCGGCCACGGTATTGCGGGCAAAGGCGATGAAGCCTTCCGCGTTCTCGTGCTTGACCTTCAGGTCGCGCACCTTGGGGTACGGGCCGGGGTTGGCCGCCACCGTCTTGGCGAAGGCCACGGCCGCGGGCAGCAC
The DNA here is from genome assembly GCF_044627735.1 of Cupriavidus sp. CuC1. Classification (NCBI taxonomy): domain Bacteria; kingdom Pseudomonadati; phylum Pseudomonadota; class Betaproteobacteria; order Burkholderiales; family Burkholderiaceae; genus Cupriavidus; species Cupriavidus sp. CuC1. The sequence goes on from NZ_JBIUHC010000012.1 coordinate 46,129, forward strand.
GTCGCCGTCGACGATTTCGTCGAACAGCTTGGTGCCGGCGAATTTTTCGCTGGGGATGGCATTGCCCGACACGATCATGTTCAGGGCGGCTTCCAGGCCGATCACGCGCGGCAGGCGCTGCGTGCCACCGGCGCCGGGCAGCAGGCCCAGCTTCACTTCCGGCAGGGCGATCTGCGCGCCCTTCGACGCCACGCGGTAGTTACAACCCAGCGCCAGCTCCAGGCCGCCGCCCATGGCGACGGAATGGATCGCCGCCACGACGGGCTTGCTCGACCCTTCCACGACCTTGATCACCGAGTGCAGCGTCGGCTCCTGGGTGGCCTTGGGCGTATTGAATTCACGGATGTCCGCGCCGCCCGAGAAGGCTTTGCCGGCGCCGGTAATGACGATGGCCTTGACGGCCGCATCGTCCAGCGCACGGGTCATGCCTTCGACGATGCCAAGCCGGGTGCTGAGACCCAGGCCGTTGACGGGGGGATTGTCGAGCGTGATGACGGCGACGCCGTCCTGAACCTGATACTGCGCTGTCATGCTGGTTCCTTTGGTAACTAGAAGTTGTCTCGGGATTCGAATTCTCGAATTATGTTTTTCTGCGCGGCCCCAAACCACCGCCCGGCCGCCGGAGAAGCCCGAGGCTTGCACCCCTCGGCCGGCGCCCACCCTATCGCGAGCGGATCAAGCATACACAAAATAGCACGGTCGTTCAATTTCATTTTGGGGCTGGCCGGGCGGTACCATGCGCGTTGTTCATGGCGGATCTCGCCCCCGTGCATTCAGGCTGCCAAAGCCCACTAAAAAGCTAGGGTAAGCCCGGAGCGCAATGGCTCATCCGGCACATTCCCCGCCCCCCTGAGGATTGCCTCTAGTCACAGTAGGCGACTTTCCTGACATAAACCGCCGTAACCCTCGGATTTACCCGGATAACCCGGTAGACTCGCGCGCTTTGCCCGCTCGGGCGCCCCACGAGGCGTTGCCCGCCGAAGTTCCAGTGACCCTGATGTCTTCCCATCCTCACCTTCACCAGCATCCCGTCGTCGAGCACGACGATCTCCAGCGCAAGCTCAAGGCCCGCCACCTGACCATGATCGCCATCGGCGGCGCGGTCGGCACCGGGCTGTTCGTGGCCTCCGGCGCATCGATCTCCCAGGCGGGGCCCGGCGGCGCGCTGCTGATGTATTGCCTGATCGCCCTGATGGTGTATTGCCTGATGACCAGCCTGGGCGAGCTCGCCGTGCATATGCCGGTGGCCGGCTCCTTCGTCACCTACAGCGCGCTCTATGTGGAGGAAGGCTTTGGCTTCGCGCTCGGCTGGAGCTACTGGTTCAGCCTGGCCGTGACGATTGCCGTGGAACTCACGGCGGCGCAGCTGGTGATGCAGTACTGGTTCCCGCACATCTCCGGCGTGATGTGGAGCGCGGCCTTCCTGCTCTTGATGTTCGGGCTCAACGCCTTCTCGGTACGCGGCTTTGGCGAGGCCGAGTACTGGTTCGCGCTGATCAAGGTAGCCACGATCCTGATCTTCCTGGCGGCCGGGCTGATGATGATCTTCGGCATCCTCAAGGGCGGGCCGCAATCGGGCTGGCACAACTTCACGCTTGGCGACGCCCCCTTCGTGGGCGGCATCCCCGCCATGTTCGGCGTGGCCATGATTGCCGGATTCTCCTTCCAGGGCACGGAGACCGTTGGCGTGGCAGCCGGCGAGGCCGCCGACCCGGCGCGCACCATCCCGCGCGCCATCCGCCAGACTTTCTGGCGCATCCTGCTGTTCTACGTGCTGGCGATCCTGATCATCGGCGTGCTGATCCCCTACACCGACCCCAGCCTGCTGCGCAACGACGTCACCGACATCGGCGTGAGCCCCTTCGCGCTGGTGTTCCGCCATGCCGGCCTGGCCTTCGCCGCCGGGCTGATGAACGCGGTGGTGCTGACCGCCCTGCTCTCCGCCGGCACCTCCAGCATGTACGCCTCCACGCGGATCCTGTACGGCCTGGCGGTCAGCGGCCGCGCGCCAAGGGCATTGGCGCGGCTCTCCGCCAACGGCGTGCCATACAACGCCCTGTTCGCCAGCACCGCCGTCGGCGCCCTGTGCTTCCTCAGTTCGTTGTTTGGCGACAAGGCAGTCTACTTGTGGCTGCTGAATACGTCCGGCATGACCGGCTTCATCGCGTGGCTCGGCATCGCCATCAGCCATTACCGCTTCCGCCGGGGACTGGTGTACCAGGGCTACAAGCCGTCCGACCTGGCCTACCGCTCGCCGCTCTATCCCGTCGGCCCCATCTTTGCCATCGTGCTGTGCGTGGTGATCGTGCTCGGCCAGAACTATCAGGCATTCAGCGATGTGCGCGGGCGCTGGCTGGAGATTGTCGGCACCTATATCGGCGTGCCGCTGTTCCTTGTGCTATGGCTGGGGTATCGGCTGGTCAGGAAGACGCGGCTGATCGACTATGAAGACATGCCGTTCAACTGCAAGCGTGCGGGCGAGGCGGAGGCGGTTGGCGTAGGTGCGCCGGGGCGCTGAGCGAGCGGCCTGGCCGCGCACACCTAGCATCACATACTGCCAGTGCCTGTGCCGGAATTTAGTCTCCTGGCACCTGCGTGGTGCGGGGGGCCGAGATATTGAGGTGCGTCGCGGTCTCCGGCGCGGACAGTTCTTCGATATCGCGCAAGATCAGGATTTCCCTGTAATGCGGCGGCAACGCAGCAATCGCCACCACCGGATCATGACGCAGTTGATGCGGCACCGGCACTTGGTACAACGTCTCCTCAAGCGCTTCCGATAGTGGCACCGTCTTTTTAAAGACCGAAAACAGCCGAAAACACTCACGCATCGACGATGCGAAACATCCAAGCTGCTAGTGCCGACAGCTTGTGCAGCGTGTGGATCTTGCTGTGCAGTTTCCACAGTGCGACCTGAACCGCGTCCTCAGCGTCTTCACTGGTGGCGCAAGTGCGGCGGGCGAAGCGCCTGAGGTCCGGCTGCATGGCGATGAGCAACTGGTCGAGCGCGCGGGCGTCACCCTGAAAGGCAGCTTCCACCAACTGAGCATCGAGTCGTCCCATGATCAGTCGGAGCGTTTCAGCTTGCGGCCGAACATGGCACACATCGGGCAGAAGCCGATGAAGCCGGTGCAGGCGAACACAACGCCAGCGGCCACCGCCACCCATTTGATGGTAGGGTCCATCGGCACGACGAAGGAGGCGGCGATTACGATAACCAAGCCGATGCACAAGCGCAGTGCGCGCTCCCATTTCGGAAGATTCTTCTGAAAAAACATATAACCTCTCTTGCGGTTGAAGGACAGCGTTCCTACGGGGTAGGAGGCGGCCAGCGCCGCAAAGGATTCAAAAATTCCTGCTTTTTGTCGCTCCAACTGCCGCCCAATGCACGCGCCAGTTACAGCCTGGTTTCCAGGACTTTGGCCCGGCTTTGCAGCAGATAACTCTCGACCACTAACTACGCTGCGTCGTGGTAGTTACATGGCTTGCGCACCCAGCCGCCTCCAGCGACGCTTGCTGGGTGCGTATCGACACGTTGGCAGCTAGGACTAGAGCTTTAGGCATGGCGACTCTCCTTGTGGAGAGGTGGCCAGCGCGGGATGTCATTTGCCGCCTTCGGGCACCACTCGGTCAACCACCCACAGTGCGTCGCGTCAGCAGCAACGTCAGCGCATAGCTCTTTCGCGAAATCAGGCCATGCTTTCTGGAGACTGCATCGTTTGCTTGACCAGGGCGCCGTGACCGGCGACAAACTCATCGGAGAGTGAATCGGGCTCTTCCTCCGTCCCAAGTTCCCCCTCCCATTTTGCAACCACGGCAGTGGCGATACTGTTGCCCAGGACATTGGTCGCCGTGCGCCCCATGTCAAGGAACTGATCGATTCCCATCACCAGCAGCAGGCCTGCCTCCGGCAAGCCGAACATCGGCAAGATGGCGGCTACCACCACCAGCGAGCCGCGCGGGACCGCGGCCATGCCCTTGCTGCTGACCATCAGGATCAGAAGCATGGTGATCTGGTGCCCGAGCGACATGTCGACATTGAAGGCCTGCGCGATGAAGACCGCCGCAAACGCCTGATACACCATCGAGCCATCGAGGTTGAACGAGTAGCCAAGCGGCAGGACAAATCCGACGAGGCGCTTCTTCACCCCAAAGCGCTGGAGCCGCTCGATCATCTTCGGGTAAGCCGCCTCGCTGCTGGCGGTGGAGAAAGCGATCATCATGGGTTCGCGGATGCCCTTTGCCAGCTCGAACATGCGCCCCTTGAGAACCGCATAGCCTGCGATAAAGAGCACAGCCCACAGCGCCAGCAACGCGAGATAGAACGCGCCGATGAACTTGCCATAGGTCACCAGTACGTCGAGCCCCTGCACGGTGATGGCCGCGGCAAGCGCTGCAAAGATGCCGACCGGCGCGAACAGCATCACCGTATTGGTGATGCGCAACATCACGTTCATCAGTTCGTCAACGGAACGTTTCAGGAACTGGCCGGAATCACCGGTAGCCTTGCCCAGTGCAACGCCGAAGAAGAGCGAGAAGATCAGGATCTGCATGATCTCGTTGGTCGCCATGGCCTCGAAGATGCTCTTCGGGAAGATATGCGTGACGAACTCTTTCAGGTTGAGCGCGCTGGTCTTGAGATTCGTGCTTGCGCCAGCGTCCGGCAGGACCATGTTCAGGCTGACACCGGGTTGCGCCAGGTTCACGAACAGCAATCCGATGCTCAGCGACACGAGCGACGCGACGATGAACCAGGTCAAGGCCTTGGCGCCGATGCGGCCGATTGCCTTGGCGTCGTCCATGCTCGCGATGCCCGAGACCAGCGTCGCAAATACGAGCGGGGCGATGATCATCTTGATCATGCGCAGGAAGATCTCGGTGATGATCGAGAAATTCCCGGCGATCACCTTGGCGGCTGCCGCGTCAGCCGCCATGCGGTGACAGGCATAGCCGACGATGACGCCCAGGACCATGCTGAGCATGATCCAGCGGGTAAGTTTGTTTGTGGTTTTCAAAGCTTTCGCCTCCTGGCCAGTTTCCGATATCGGCGCCCGCGGCTGGTCTGGGCCAAGGGCTGCCTTTCCCGCCTCGCCGACGGCGGGCAGCGCTCCAACCTTGGCGGGCAGACGCCATGCGCCAAGGCCTCGGCCTCGGCCTCGGCGCACAGTGCATCCCGTTCATGTCGATAAGACCGATTATCCAGAATTAGACAAACCGTCAACACGATGAAAACCCGAGGTATTTCGGGAAGACGAGGGCACAGCGCCGGCGGCACGCGCACGAGAGGCCCGCTCGCCCACAATGCGCGCGAGCAAGCCGCGCTGGATGATCGCAAGCGCATGCCTTCGGGCGACGGCCGCAAAGCGGAAACATTGGAGGAGATGGCCAGAGCGAGGCCAGGAATGCAATTGCGATGCCGGGGGACTTCCGGTGAACGCAAACGCCATCGTGTGCGCAGCCTGATGGACAGGCTCACACGGATGACTATCGGTAGAAATGGGCGAATCTGTTCCTGGCGCTGATGCCGCCGGCCCCGGCAATCATGCCGCCGGGGTCAACGTCACCTGCGCCACGCTGCATGGCCAGCCGGTGCCATGCGCACCGGCCGCCCGCACGCGGATCATGCCAATCAGCCAGCAAGCAAGGCCGCGAACCGGTCAATATCGATGTTCCCGCCGCTGATGATGACCCCCACGCGCTTGCCCTTCAGTTCGGCCTTCATCGCGCGCGCGGCCGCAAAGCCGAGGCAGCCGGTGGGCTCCACCACCAGCTTCATGCGCGATGCGAAAAAGCGCATGCAGTCGACCAGTTCCTCGTCGGTCGCGGTCACGATGTCATCGACATCGCGGCGAATGATCTCGAAGGTGTAGTTGCCAAGGTGCTGCGTCTGCGCGCCGTCGGCGATGGTCTTGGGTGTCTCGATATGCACGATCGAGCCGGAGCGGAACGACTGCTGGCCGTCGTTGCCGGCGGCTGGCTCCACGCCGTAGATCTTGCATTGTGGAGCCAGTGCGCGCGCGGACAGCGCGGAACCGGAGAGCAGCCCGCCGCCGCCAAGGCAGACGAACAGGGCATCCAGCTCGCCGGTTTCCTCGAACAGTTCCTTGGCCGCGGTGCCCTGCCCGGCAATGACATCCGGATGGTCATACGGCGGGATCAGGGTCAGGCCGTGCTCCTCGGCCAGCTTGCGGCCGATTGCCTCGCGATCTTCCGTATAGCGGTCATAGATGACCACTTTGGCGCCGTAGCCGCGGGTCGCGGCTACCTTGGCGGCCGGCGCATCATGGGGCATCACGATCGTCGCAGGGATGCCGAGCAATGAGGCCGACAACGCAATGCCTTGCGCATGATTGCCCGAAGAATACGCCACCACCCCTGCCCGCCTCTGGCGCTCGTCGAACTTCGAGAGCGCATTAAAGGCGCCACGAAACTTGAAGGCACCCATGCGCTGCAGGTTCTCGCACTTGAAGAAGAGTTCCGCGCCCACTTCCTTGTCCGCAGTGCGCGAGCGCATGACGGGGGTGCGGTGAGCATGGCCCTCAAGCCGCCGGGCGGCTGCTGACACATCATCAAAAGTGGGTAGATTCAGCATGATCGTAAGTCTCGTTTGAGTAAGAAGGCTACCAGGGCCAGTGAATGCTGGTGCCTGCTTGCGCGGCGGCGGCTCGCCGATGGAGCAGGCGAGCCACCGTCAGGTCCTGCAGCGCCAGGCCCGTCATATCGAAGACGGTAATGTCGGCATCGTGGCGGTCAACTTGCGCCTTGCCGGCCAGCACGTCGCCGATTTCCGTGCAAGGCGTATCCGGCGCCCACTGCGTTTCGCCGATCTGGCGGGCCTGGGCCCGGTCGTCGACAAACAGCCGCGCGCGCGCCAGCAGGCCGTCGGGCAACTCGCGCTTGCCGCGTGTGTCCGCGCCCACGCAGTTCAGGTGCGTTCCGGCCTGCACGGCTTGCAGGTCGAACAGCGCACCGCCGCCAGGCGTTGCGGTGATCACCACGTCGCTGCCCTCCACCGCCGCATTGCGATCGGCGGCATGGGAAATCTCGCAGCGCTTGGCAAAGGCGCGCTCGAACGCGGCGTCGGGCTGGCCCGTCACCGTAACGTATTGAACCTGCTTGAGCGAGGGCAGCAGCGCAAGGGCGAACGTCAACTGGATCCGCGCTTGCACGCCAGTGCCGAACAAGCACAGGCGCTCGCTGTCCTGGCGTGCCAGTAACTGAAGCCCCAGGCCGCCAGCGGCGCCGGTGCGCATCGTGGTGACGGCGTTGCCATCGATCATGCACACTGGCCGGCCGGTTGCCGGATCGATCAGCATGATCGTAGCCTGATGCGGCTCGCCGCCTACCTGGCGGTTGGCCGGCCAGAATCCGGCCGCCTTGAAACCCAACAGGCCCTGCGACTGGACATCGCCGGACTTGATGCCGAACACGCCACCGGTCGCCAGCGGCTCCCGAACCAGCGGAAAGACACGGCCCTCGCCCTGGCTATGCAGGGCAAAGGCTTCGTTCACCGCCTCCAGTGCATCTGCCGGCTGCAGCAGTGACTCGACCTGGTTCTTGTCGAGCAGGAGCAAGCGCGCTTCACTTGGCATAGCTATACACCGTAGCCCGCGACACGCCGAGATGCAGCGCCACGATTTCCATGGCGCGGCGCACCTCCATGAATCCCGCCTCCTTGAGTTCGCGCAGCAACGCGCGCCTGTCTTCGGCCTTGAGGGATCGCGGTGTAGTGGCAAGGCGCGCGGCAAACTGGTCGATGCGGGCCCGAATGGCATCCGCGCCGGCCGGGTCGAGCGACTCCTTCATGGTCGCGCCCGCGTCCACGCTGCCGAACTGGCTCAGCACGTTTTGCAAGCTGCGGAACAACGTCAGGTCGACGTTCATGCACAGGGCGGCCACATAGCCCCCGGTCGAATCCTTGATGCCGATCGACGTGCTCTTGGCCTGCCGCCCGTCGGCGAACTGATTCGCATAGTTGGCGATCACCTGCGGATACTCGGGGTCGGCAATCCGGGCAAGCCCCAACTCGGTTGCGGGGTCTCCCACCTGGCGGCCCGACAGGTTGTTATGGATGGCGAGGATGGCGTGCTTAGGGTCCAGCAGATCGTGGACAACCACCTCGCAAAAGGGCGCGAAGGTCTCGCTCAATCCTTGGGCCACCTGCTTGAGTTGCTCGAGCAGCGCTTGCTGCTCGGGCGTGCGTTCTGGCGTGCGTTTTTTCATACGGACATATTATCCAGATATAGACAATTTGTCAATACAGCGAGTAACCGGGCGACAAGAAGGATCGCGGTTGCAGGAAATTTCTTGAGCGTCCCAACCTGAGACCGATGGCCCTGCCATAAAAGTTATCTACAAGTTACTTAGACCTGGCGCGATCCGACAATGCTGGCGATCAGGTTAGCGCGTGCGGCCGTTGTCAGATCGAGACACTTACCTGTCACGCGGCCGTCACGCCATCATCACGCCACCGTCATGTGGCCCATGCATCGTAGCGGTCTTTCGACACCATTCTTCTCCTACATGCGCATCCTCCCGTCCGCGACCGTCATTGCCGTTATCGCCGTCACCGCTGCGGCCTGGGCTTTACCCGTCGCGGCCCAGGCCATAGCCCCTGCCGCCTACCCCGCCACCCTCGCCGGCCACGCCATCCTGCCCGCGCAGAGCTATATCGCCGCGCCCAAGGATGCGCCGCAGGATCTCCTGGCAAGCGGCAAGTTCACCACCGGCGCGCGCGTGGAAAAGATCGGCGCGGTGGAAGGCCAGTCGAACAACCGGCCAACAGACGTATCGCTGCCCTTCAAGGGCCAGCCGCTGCAAGGCCATTCCGGCATCAAGCACATGGCGGACGGCAGCTTCTGGGTGCTGACCGACAACGGCGCCGGCAGCAAGGCCAATTCGCCGGACTTCATGCTCTACCTGAATCACTACAAGGTGGACTTCAAGAACGGCAAGCTCCATCGCCTGGGCACCGTGTTCCTGCACGATCCGGACAAGAAGGTGCCCTTCCGCATCGTTCACGAAGGCAGCAGGCAACGCTACCTGACCGGTTCGGACTTCGATACGGAGAGCTTCCAGTTCGCCGGCGGCGCGCTGTGGATCGGCGACGAGTTCGGGCCCTTCCTGATCAAGGCCGACCTGCAAGGCAAGGTGCTTGCCGTGTACGACACGCTGGTCGACGGCAAGGTTGTCCGCTCGCCCGACCATCCCGCCGTGACCACGCCGGGCGTGCCGGGCGGCGCGGTGGATTTCCAGGTCAAGCGCTCCAAGGGCTTCGAGGGCATGGCCTCGTCACCGGACGGCAGCAAGCTCTATGCCCTGCTGGAAGGCCCCGTGTGGAACGCCGAAGCCAAGGACTTTGAACGCATCGACGGCAAGGAAGCCCTGCGGGTGCTGGAGTTCGACACCCAGGCCGGCAAGTGGACGGGCCGCTCCTGGAAGTACCCGCTGGAAGCCAACGGCAACGCCATCGGCGACTTCAACATGATCGACGCCACCACCGGCCTCATCATCGAGCGCGACAACGGCGAAGGCACGGCCGACAAGGCCTGCCCCGAAGGCCAGAAGCGCAACGACTGCTTCTCGGACATCGCGAAGTTCAAGCGCATCTACAAGATCGAGCTGACCGACGCCAACGCGGGCGGCCCGGTCCGCAAGATCGGCTACATCGACCTACTCAATATCGCCGACCCCGACAAGCTGGCCCGCAAGCCGCTGAACGACGGCGTGCTCAAGTTCCCGTTCTTCACCATCGAGAACGTGGATGTGGTGGACCCGACCCACATCGTGGTCGGCAACGATAACAACCTGCCTTTTTCCAGCAGCCGCGAGCCGAACAAAGCGGACGACAACGAGCTGGTCCTGCTCGAGGTCGGTGAGTTCCTGAAGGCACGTTGAGCCTGGCTGGCGCGGCGCGCCTTGCGCCGCGCTCGTCCCTGTGCTGCTTCCGTCCGGGGCTTGGCGTTTGGGCGCTCTCGTCAACTCCGTGGGACTCTGCTCGGAGATTGCGCCGTGGCCGCTGCCGATCGCAACTAGTCAGTACACATACCAAGCACTGCTCCAGCAGTAGGCTTCCCATCGTGAGTATGGCGCGGTGCTCGAGGCGGAGACGCGTCCCTTTTCCCGTTATTCCGCAAAAACTTCCTGCAAGGTGCGCAGGGTGCTCAACAACGTTTTATCGGCCACCACACCGGCTTTCTTGACCAGGCGCACTTTGTCCACCGTGCGAATCTGGTCGAGCAAAATCAACCCACTCTTCTTCATGAAGGTGATCGGAACGCGGAACGGCGCAGGCTGCCCCTTCGTTGTCATCGGCGCGACGATGACCGTGCGCAGATGGTCGTGCAACTCGGGCGGTGACACGACCACGCAGGGACGCGTTTTCTGAATCTCGCTACCCAAGGTCGGGTCCAACGCGACCAGCCATATTTCACCGCGCGCTACCACACGAGCTCCGCATCACCCGCGTTGGAGAATTCGCCCATCACCAGCGCGTCATCGCCGGCTGCAGCGACATCCTTGCTGGCTTCAGCCCAACCCGCACGAGCCTTCCTTTGCGCACGCCGAATGACCAACGTGTCATCCTCAACTTCCATGTCCACTTCACCCTCCAAACCGAGCTGAGCAAGGATCGGCTTGGGGATCAATACACCCTGCGAATTACCCATCCTGCGAATCATCGTTCTCATAGCATCACCGTAAGCACAATGTTATACCATCCAATGCTGAATGGCAACACAATGTTATTACATCCTGGCTCAATCATCTAATATCACCGAAAGCATCGCCCACAACTGCCATCGCCTCCCGCCGCTCCTGTGGCAAGCGCACATCCGCAATGACGCGCTGCGCCGTCTGCATCTAGCCGCGCAGAGCGGCGAGACGCTGTTCTACCTCATGCGGCCCCAGGCTTCTCAAAAGCGCATACCGGCAAGTGTACTTATCGGCATATTAGTGGTGGTGGGGGGGGGCCGAAAAAGCTGTGTCCATGGGCGCAACGGGCAGATCCGCATGCGCAACTACTACAGGCACGATCCCCGCGACGCGAAAGGGGAAGCCCGAAACGCGCGGGTCAATGAACCCCATCCATGGCTAAGTCGGCATCTGCAAACGCGCGCAGCATGGATTGATGTTGGCGATTCGCCGGAACCCTTGCGCAGGTCATATTGCGCAGTACGCGCTGGAGATCGCCCATGAGGCCGACGTGACCAAGATGGTAAAAACGGTTTTTCAAACGCGCCAGGACCCACCAGCCTGGAGGAAGAGAAAGCCGGTGCCTCGCACACCAGAGATACCGCCTGCTGGGCGTGGACGGCATCCCCCCCGGCCCTTGCCACCTGCCCCTACACCTCCAGCCACTCCTTGCGAATAGCCGCATTGGCCTTCAGATCCCCCGGCGTGCCTTCGAACACGATATGCCCGTGCCCCATCACATAGACCCGCTGGGAAATATCCAGCGCGATGGCCAGCTTCTGCTCGATCAGCAACACCGACACGCCACGCTCCTTCAGGACCTTCAGGTAATCGCCCACCAGCGTGACGATCATCGGGGCCAGCCCTTCGGTAGGCTCGTCGATCAGCACCAGGTCGGGGTCGCCCATCAGGGTGCGGCACAGCGTGAGCATCTGCTGCTCACCGCCGGAGAGCACGCCGGCGGCGGTGTTCTCACGCTCCTTCAGGCGCGGGAACATGTTGTACATGTCCTGCACCGTCCAGCGGGGCTTGGACTGGCGCGGATTGCGCTTCTCGCCAAGTTGCAGGTTCTGGCGCACCGTGAGCGTAGGGAAGATATCCCGGTTCTCCGGCACGTAGCCCACGCCCAGGTGGGCGATCTCGAAGGTGCGCCGCCCGAGGATCTCCTCGTCGCGAAAGCGCACCGAGCCCTCAGCCTTGACCATGCCAAGGATGGCCTTGGCCATGGTCGAGCGCCCCACCCCGTTGCGGCCCAGCAGCGCGACGATCTCGCCTTCGCCGATATGCGCATCGACGCCGTGGAGGATATGGCTCTTGCCGTAGTAGGCGTGCAGGCCCTGCACGTCCAGCATGCGCTTGCCCATCAGTGCGCTCCCTCAGTAGCAGGTTCGTCCAGGGTCGTGCCCAGGTAGGCTTCCTTGACCTTGCGGTTGGCGCGGATGGCTTCGGGCGTGTCGGTGGCGATGACCTCGCCGTAGACCAGCACCGAGATGCGGTCGGCCAGCCCGAACACCACGCTCATATCGTGCTCCACCATCACCAGGGTCTTGCCCACGGTGACGCGACGGATCAACTCCACCGCATGGTCGGACTCAGAACGGCTCATGCCGGCCGTGGGCTCGTCCAGCAGGATCACCTCGGCGCCGCCGGCAATGGTGATGCCGATCTCCAGCGCGCGCTGCTCCGCATAGGTCAGCAGGCTGGCCTGGGTGTTGCGGCGGTGCTGCAGGCCGATCAGTTCCAGCACTTCGTCAGCCCGCTCGCGCGCGTCGCGCAGCTCCGAGAGACGATGCCAGAACGAATACTTGTAGCCCAATGACCAGAGCACGGCGCAGCGCAGGTTCTCGAACACCGACAGGCGGTGAAAGATATTGGTGATCTGGAAGCTGCGCGACAGCCCCATGCGGTTGATCACGAAGGGCTGTAGCCCGCCTATCTGCTGGCCATTGAGCTTGACCGTGCCCGAGCTGGGCGCAAAGCGGCCAGAGATCAGGTTGAAGGTGGTCGACTTGCCGGCGCCGTTGGGGCCGATCAGCGCATGCCGCTCACCCTTGGGGATGGTCAGGTTGACGCCCCGGATGATCTCGGTCTGGCCGAATTTCTTGCGTACATCGTTCAGTTCCAGTGCGGCGCTCATGCCGTGCCTCCCGCCATTTCGGCCTGTACCTTGTCCCACGTGGCGCGTACCCGCGTGCGGGCAGCGCGGCAAGCCAGCAGGCCAGCCACCCACAACGCTGCCGCCACCAGCCACGGTGCCACGGTGCCGGCGTCGAAGCCGATGCGCAGCAACGACATCTCGGTGCCGTTGGCGCTATCCACCTGCACCTTGTAGACCAGTTCCACGGTGAGGATCACCGCCGCTAGCAGCACCAGCCCGGCGGCCGCAGCGATGCCGTAGTCGGGCAGCATGCGGCGCAGCTTGCCGCGCGCGAGCAGCGGCACCTGCATCATCAGCAGGCTGGCGATGCCGCCGGGCACGAACATGACCATCAGCACAAAGAACAGGCCAAGGTACAGCAGCCAGGCCTTGGTCAGGTCCGACAGTGCCACTGCGAACAGGATGAAGACCACGGCGCCGATCACCGGGCCGAAGAACACGCCCGCACCGCCGATGAAGGCCGCCAGCAGCACCCCCCCGGAGCGCACCGCACTGACGTTCTCGGCCGACACGATCTCGAAATTGATGGCCGACAGCGCCCCCGAGATGCCGGCGAAGAACGCCGACAGGATCAGCACCAGGTAGCGCACGCGCTGCGTGTTGTAGCCGATGAATTCCACCCGCTCCGGGTTGTCGCGCACCGCGTTGGCGATGCGCCCAAGCGGCGTCTGGGTCCAGGCGTACATGGCCGCCATGGACAGCAGGCACCACACCGCGATCAGGTAATACACCTGGCGGCCGGGGCCGTAGGTGATGCCGAACACGGGGTCTCCCACCATGCGGTTGGTGGAGATGCCGCCCTCGCCGCCGAAGAAATCCGGGAACATCAGCGAGCTGGCAAATACCATTTCCCCGATGCCCATGGTGATCATGGCGAAGGTGGTGCCGGACTTCTTGGTGGTGACGTAGCCGAACAGCACACCGAAGAAGGCGCCGGCCAGGCCGCCAACCACCGGCAGCAGCGAGACCGGCAGCCATACCTTGCCCGCGCCAACCATATTGAGCACGTGGATGGCGATGAAGGCGCCCAGGCCCGCGTACACCGCATGGCCGAACGACAGCATGCCGGTCTGCCCAAGCAGCATGTTGTAGGACAGCGCGAAGATAATCATGATGCCCATCTGCGACATCAGCGTGATGGCGAAGCCGCCGGTGAAAAACAGCGGCATCACCAGCATCAGGGCGGCGGTCAGGCCCCAGATCGCCCAGCGTGCCAGGTTCATCGGGCGGTAGCGCATGGTGCGGCCCGTCACGACCGCCTCGCGGCGTTGTTGCATTGTCGTCTCCATGCTGTCAGCCCTCCCGGGTACCCATCAGACCACGCGGGCGGAAAATCAGCATCACCACCAGCAACAAATACGGCAGTACCGGGGCAACCTGCGCCACCGTGAGCTTCCATAGCGAAGACAGCGGCGTGCTGTCGGTAATCTGCAGGCCGATTGAGCCCAGCAAGCCAGCCAGCGAGGCGTCGAGCGTGACGGCAAAGGTTTGCAGCACGCCGATCAGCAGCGAGGCAATGAAGGCCCCCACTAAAGACCCCATGCCGCCCACCACCGCCACCACGAAGATGATCGACCCCACCGCTGCCGCCATCGACGGCTCGGTAATAAAGGCATTGCCGCCGATCACGCCGGCCAGCCCCGCCAGCGCGGCGCCACCGCCAAAGACCATCATGAACACGCGCGGCACATTGTGGCCAAGCGCTTCGACCATCTCGGGATGCGTCAGCGCCGCCTGGATCACCAGCCCGATGCGGGTGCGGGTGAGCACCAGGTAGATCGCCACCAGCATGGCCAGCGACACCAGCATCATGAAGGCGCGGTACTTGGGGAACGACGAGGTGAATACGGTAAACAGCGGCCCGTCCAGTTCGGCCGGGATGCGGTAGGGTACGGCGGCCAGGCCCCATACCAGCTTCACGCCTTCCTCGATCAGGTAGGCCAGGCCAAAGGTGAACAGCAACTCGGCCACATGCCCGAACTTGTGCACGGTGCGCAATCCGAAGCGCTCGACCAGCGCCCCGGCGCCGGCCACCAGCAGCGGCGCGAAGATCAGCGCGGGCCAGAAGCCGATCTTGCTGGCGATAGTGTAGGCGAAGTACGCGCCCAGCATGTAGAAGCTTGCGTGCGCGAAGTTCAGCACGCCCATCATGCTGAAAATCAACGTAAGCCCGGAAGAGAGCATGAACAACAGCAGCCCGTAGCTGATGCCATTCAACAGGGAAATGACGAAGAATTCCACAACATATCCTTCATTCTGACGCCGGCCAGCCACCTGGCTGCCGGCAGCCGGCCGGTCTGGAAACGGTTGCACGCGGGTGCAAACGGGTGTGCGCCACCCGCCCGGGGCCGCAAGCGCTGCCCCGGGCCGACCGAAGTATGCAGGATCGGGCGGCGCGCCGGAACCCGACGCGCCGCCCGCCAAGCGCGCAGGCTTAGCCCGGGCGCTTCATCTGGCAGGAAGTCGGCTGCGCTGCCACGTACTGGTCCATCAGCGCATCGGTCTTCCAGCCAAAGCCGGTGTTTTCCTGGTCGAACTTGACCTCCTTGCCATCAACCTTGGTCCAGGTGGCCACCACCAGCGATTGCTGGGCCTGGTGATCCGAGCCGCGCATCTCCACGGTGCCATTCAGGCTTTCGGCCTTGATGCCTTCGAGCGCCTTGGCCACCTTGACCGGATCCGTCGACTTGATGTCCGTGAATGCCTTGCCCAGCATGGCGATGCCCGTGTACGCGGCCATCACGTAGAAGTCATCGTTGTACTTCTTCTTGAAGCCTTCGATGACGTCGCCGCCCTTGAAGCCCTTGTTGTTGGGGTTGTAGTAGCCGACGTACTTGACATGCCCGGCTTCCGACGGCCCCATGGCGGTGGGCACGCCAGTGGTGGCGGCGTAGTAGGTGTAGTAGTTGGTGCCCAGGCCCGCGTCCTTGCCGGCCTTGATCAGCAGCGCGAGGTCGCTGCCCCAGTTACCGGTGATGACGGTATCTGCGCCGGAGGCCTTGATCTTGGCCGCATACGGGGCAAAGTCCTTGACCTGTGCCAGCGGATGCAGGTCTTCGCCGACGATCTGGATGTCCGGACGCTTGCGCTTGAGGTAGTCCTTGGCGGCGCGCGCCACCTGGTGGCCGAACGAGTAGTTCTGGTTGATCAGGTAAACCTTCTTGACGTTGGGATCCTTGGCCAGGAAGGTGGTCAGGGCTTCCATCTTCATGTCGGAGTTGGCGTCGAGCCGGAAATGCCAATAGTTGCACTTGCTGTTGGTCATGTCCGGGTCCACCGCGGCGTAGTTCAGGTAGACGATTTCCTTGCCCGGATTGCGCTCATTGTGCTTGGCCACCGCGTCTTCCAGCGCCATGCCCACGGAGGAGCCGTTGCCTTGCACGATATAGCGGATGCCCTGGTCCACCGCCTGCTTGAGGATGGTCAGGCTTTCCTGTGGCGAGAGCTTGTTGTCGAAGCCAACCACTTCAAACTTGTTGCCACCGCCCCAGTTCTTCTGGTTGGCGATGTCCGCCACATACTGCCAGCTCTTGAGCTGGTTCTGCCCCACCGGCGCCATCAGCCCGGACAGCGGGTCGATAAAGGCAATCTTCACCGTATCGGCAGCCGCGACCCCGGAACCCATTGCCGCGAAAATGGCCGTGGCGGCCACGAGCGGACGCAATCTGATCATGCTTGTCTCCTTCGGTTTTATTGTTGGCTGTTGTTGATCCCGGTTCGCGGCGGCGCTCTCTCCCACGACCTCGCGCGCCGCGAACCTGTCCTGCAATCGCCGGCATCGAAGGCCGGCAAGCATTGGCGGCTCTATGGCCGCCTTGGGGTCAGGCCGCCGGCAGGCGGTAGTCCTTGAACTGCTCGCGCAGCTTGAGTTTCTGCATCTTGCCGGTAGCGGTGAGCGGAATCTCGGTGACAAAGACGACGTCGTCGGGGATCCACCATTTGGCGACCTTGCCTTCGAAGTACTTCAGCAGTTCCTCGCGCGTCACCTCGGCCCCCGACTTCTTCATCACGACCAGCAGCGGGCGCTCGTCCCACTTGGGGTGATAGCAGGAAATGCAGGCCGCCATGTGCACCGCCGGGTGGGCCGCCGCGACGTTCTCGATATCGATCGAGGAGATCCACTCGCCGCCGGACTTGATCACGTCCTTGCTGCGATCGGTGATCTGCATATAGCCGTCGGGGTCGATGGTGGCCACGTCGCCCGTGGGGAACCAGCCATCCACCAGCGGCGACGCGTCGTTGCGGTAGTAGTGCTCGATCACCCAGGGACCGCGTACATGCAGGTCGCCAAACGCCTTGCCATCCCAGGGCAGCTCGTTGTCGTCGCCGTCGACGATCTTCATGTCCACGCCGTAGATCACGCGGCCCTGCTTTTCCTGGATCTTCTGCTGCTCGTCTTCCGGCAGGTCGTTGTGGCGCGCCAGCAGCTTGCAGGAGGTGCCCAGCGGGGACATCTCCGTCATGCCCCAGGCGTGGATGGTCTCCACGCCGAGCGCCTTGAGCGCGCGGATCATGGCGGGCGGCGCGGCCGAGCCACCGATCACGGTGCGATGGAAGGTGGAGAACTTGAGATTGTTGGCCTGCACATACTGCAGCAGGCCCAGCCATACGGTGGGCACGCCGGCCGAGAAGGTCACCTTCTCCTGCTCGAACAGTTCGTAGACCGAGGCGCCGTCGAGCTTGGCGCCCGGCAGCACCAGCTTGGCGCCCACCAGCGGCACCGAGTACGGCAGGCCCCAGGCATTGACGTGGAACATCGGCACCACGGGCAGGATCACGTCACGGGCCGAGCAGCCCAGCGCGTCCGGCAGCGCCGATGCGTAGGAATGCAGCACGGTGGAGCGATGCGAATACAGCGCGCCCTTGGGGTTGCCGGTGGTGCCGGAGGTGTAGCACAGGCTGGAAGCCGTGTTCTCGTCGAACTGCGGCCACGTGTAGTTGCCGTCCTGCGCGTCGATCAGGTCCTCGTAGCACAGCAGCGCAACTTTGGCGTTGGCCGGCATGTGCGAGCGGTCGCTCATCATCACCCAGCCCTTCACGCCCGGGCAATGCGCCGCCACGCCTTCCACCAGCGGCAGGAAGGTGGCATCGAAGAACACGTACTGGTCTTCGGCGTGGTTGATGATGTAGGCGACCTGCTCGGGGAACAGGCGCGGGTTGACGGTATGGCATACCGCTCCCGAGCCCGATACGCCGTAGTAGATCTCCAGGTGACGATAGCCATTCCAGGCCAGCGTGCCGACACGGTCGCCCGACTGCACGCCCAGCGCGGCGATGGCCTGGGCCAGCTTGCGCGAGCGCAGCTCGCAGTCGCGGTAGGTATAGCGGTGCAGATCGCCTTCGGTCCGTCGCGAGACGATTTCCGTGCCGCCATAGTGGCGTGCGGCGTGCTTGATGATGGAGGAAATGAGCAGAGGTTCGCTCATCATTTGACCCATCAATGCCATGGAATAGTCTCCTGTGATTTCTCGGAATCCGTCAAAAAAACGAACAACCGTTCTATTTTTGGGCCGATTGTTCCCATACTTTGATGAAGCGTCAACGGGAATCCGTTGTGCGCCGCCATATCCGGCATGCCGGGTGGCTGCACATCTGCCCCATGCCGGTGCGCTGGGGGCAGGATTCAAGGTCAGTCTGGAAACATTGCGGTGACAATAGCGGTCAGAGATGCGAGTGACGGCGTGGAAGTACAATAACGCCTGCCATGTTGCACCTCAACATGTCGTTTTCCCTAGCCTGCAAGCGCACTTGCGGGAAATTCGACGAGCCGGCGCTGCACCGCCCAGCTACCCAAAGTGATGCCCCTGTGAATTCTCCCGAGCTAACCAACCTTCCCCAAGCCTTGCCTGAGGCCGCCTTCTCCGCCCCGCTGGACACTGCCGAACCGCGGCCGCCGTTCACGAGCGTGCCGGGCTTTGCAGAGTTGGGCCCGCGCTTCTTTACACGGCTCGCGCCGACGCCGCTACCCTCCCCCAGGCTGGTCAGCGTGTCGGCCTCCGCCGCCGGCTTGCTCGGCTGGGATGCGGATGCCGCAACGCAGCGTAGCTTCATCGAAACTTTTGCAGGAAATCACGTGCCCGAGTGGGCCGACCCCCTCGCCAACGTGTACTCGGGCCATCAGTTCGGGGTCTGGGCGGGCCAGTTGGGCGACGGCCGGGCGATTCGCCTGGCCGAGGCGCGCACCGCCTCCGGCCCCTGGGAAATCCAGCTCAAGGGCGCCGGCATGACGCCCTACTCGCGCATGGCCGATGGCCGCGCCGTGCTGCGCTCCTCGATCCGCGAATACCTGTGCTCCGAGGCGATGCAAGCCCTGGGCGTGCCCACCACCCGCGCCATGTGCATCATCGGGTCCGACGCCCCGGTGCGCCGCGAAACCATCGAGACCGCCTCCGTGGTGACGCGCCTGGCGCCGTCCTTTATCCGCTTCGGCCATTTCGAGCATTTCGCGGCCCGCGAGGACATCGGCGCGCTGCGCCAGCTGGCGGATTTCGTGATCGACCGCTTCATGCCCGAGTGCCGCGAGGACAAAGAGCCCTACCAGGCGCTGCTGCGTGAAGTCTCGCTGCGCACCGCCGACCTGATGGCCAAGTGGCAGGCCGTGGGCTTCTGCCATGGCGTGATGAACACCGACAATATGTCGATCCTCGGCCTGACCATCGACTATGGCCCCTTTGGCTTCCTCGATGCGTTCGACGCCAACCACATCTGCAACCATTCCGATTCGCAAGGCCGCTACGCCTACAGCCAGCAGCCGCAGGTTGCGTTCTGGAACCTGCACTGCCTGGCCCAGGCGCTGATGCCGCTGTGGCGCGAGCGCGATGGCAACGCCGATGCCGAAGCCGAAGCCAACAAAGCGGCCACCGACGCCGCGGTGCAAGCCGCGCGCGCCGCGCTGGATCCGTTC
The DNA here is from genome assembly GCF_044627735.1 of Cupriavidus sp. CuC1. Taxonomy (NCBI): domain Bacteria; kingdom Pseudomonadati; phylum Pseudomonadota; class Betaproteobacteria; order Burkholderiales; family Burkholderiaceae; genus Cupriavidus; species Cupriavidus sp. CuC1. The sequence goes on from NZ_JBIUHC010000012.1 coordinate 65,880, forward strand.
CGCGAGCGCTATGCCGCGGCCTTTTTCCAGCAGTACCGGGACAAGCTCGGCCTGCGCGCGACAGGCGGCCCCGATGCCGACGACGAGCCGCTGCTGACCGACCTGTTCCAGCTGCTGCACGCCCAGCGCGTGGACTACACCTTGTTTTGGCGCAACCTCGCCCGCATCTCCTCTGCCGATGGCAGCCAGGATGCCCCGGTGCGCGACCTGTTCCTGGACCGCGCGGCGTGGGACGCCTGGGCCGAAGGCTACCGCGCCCGCCTGCGTGCCGAGAACTCTGTCGACGCCGCGCGCGCCGTGGCCATGCTGGCGGTCAACCCCAAGTACGTGCTGCGCAACCACCTGGCCGAGACCGCTATCCAGCGTGCGCGCGAGAACGACTTCAGCGAAGTGGACCGCCTGCTGGCCGTGCTGTCGCGCCCGTTCGACGAGCAGCCGGAGGCCGAAAGCTATGCCGCGCTGCCGCCGGACTGGGCAGCCGGGCTGGAAGTGAGCTGCTCGTCATGAAGGCGCAGCGGCAATGTAAGGTTTGACAGGGCAGATACGACCAACTGGCCTTGGGTGACGAAAAGCGGGCTGCGCAACAAGCTGTGCGCCTGCCGAGTCTCCCGGCCAACGAGAAAGGAAAGCCGAATATGACCACGCACAAGACCGAAGCCGAGTGGCGCGAGCAACTCTCCGACATCGAGTACCGCGTTGCCCGCGAAGCCGCCACCGAGCGGCCCTTCACCGGGCGCTACTGGGATCACTGGGAGCGCGGCACCTACCGCTGTGTCGGCTGCGGCACGCCGCTGTTCGAAGCCAGCACCAAGTTCGACGCCGGTTGCGGCTGGCCGAGCTACTTCCGCCCGATCAACGGCGAGGTGATCGACGAGCACACCGACCGCACGCACGGCATGGTCCGGGTGGAAGTCCGCTGCAAGGAATGCGGCAGCCATCTTGGCCACGTTTTCGAAGATGGCCCCGCGCCCACCGGTTTGCGCTACTGCATCAACTCGGCTGCGCTAAAATTCGACGAGCGCGACCCCGCCGACCTCAATGCGGGTGACGCCGCGCCGACATCGCCCGACACGCCGCGCTAAGCCCGAACCGCCCGCGCGGCGGTTCGCCGCCAACCCAGCCCTCGACCTTGCGTCGCTCTATCCTGTCCGCATGAAATTCCTGTTCGACCTGTTTCCGGTCATCCTGTTCTTCGTCGCCTTCAAGTTCGCGGGCATCTATGCCGCCACCGGAGTGGCGATCGCCGCCACGGTCGTGCAGATCGGCTGGGTCTGGCTGCGCCATCGCAAGGTCGAGCCGATGCAGTGGGTCAGCCTGGTGATCATCTCCGTGTTTGGCGGCGCCACGCTGCTGCTGCACAACGAGACCTTCATCAAGTGGAAGCCCACCGTGCTGTACTGGCTCTTCGCCGCCACGCTGACGCTGTCGGCACTGATCTGGCGCAAGAACCTGATCCGCGCCATGCTGGGCAAGCAGGTCACCATGCCGGAAGCCGCCTGGGGCAAGCTCAACGCCGCGTGGGCCGCTTTCTTCGCCGTGATGGGCGTGGTCAACCTCTACGTGGCCTACCAGTTCTCCACCGACGCTTGGGTCAACTTCAAGCTGTTCGGCAGCATGGGCCTGATGCTGGTGTTCATCCTGGCGCAAAGCGTCTGGCTGTCCCGCCACATGCAGGAAAACACCACCGAGTAAGCGTCCCGGCGGGCCATGCCCGCCGCGCCTCCCCCAAGATTGACCGCTCCGGCCCCGGCCGGACCCCACCAGGACACGCACCTCAGCCAATGGCCGCCGACCCCGCACAAATCGAAGCCCTGCTGCGCGCAGCCCTCACCCCCTCCAGCGTCGAGGTACGCGACGACAGTGCGCTGCACGCCGGCCATGCCGGCGCCGCGTCCGGTGGCGGGCATTACCACGTCACCATCGTCAGCGCGCAATTTGCCGGCAGCACCCGGGTAGCGCGCCATCGCATGGTGTATGATGCGCTGCGCGATCTATTCCCCACGCAAATCCACGCGCTGGCGGTGACCGCGCTGACTGACCAAGAACTTGAATCCCGCGAAACCTCCCGCGATTCCTCGAGCAACTCTCAGATCTGATTCCATGAAGACCACAGTCCTCTCGTTCAGCCTGGCGGCTGTGCTTGCCGCTGGCAGCTTGCCCGCCCTCGCCCAGAACGCCGCCGTCGTGAATGGCAAGGCGATCCCCTCGGCCAAGCTGGACAAGCTCGTAGCCGGCACCGGACAGCCTCCCAGCGCAGAACTGCGCGACCGTGCCCGCACCATGCTGATCGACCGTGAGCTGCTGCTGCAGGAAGCCAACAAGCGCGGCCTGACCCAGCGCGACGACCTGCAGGAACAACTGGAACAAGCCAAGCTGAACGTGCTGGCCGGTGCCGTGTTCGAAGACTACGTCAAGACCCACGGCGCCAGCGACGACGAACTGCGCAAGCAGTACGACAAGATCAAGTCCCAGTTCGGCAGCGGCAAGGAATACCACGCCCGCCACATCCTGGTCGAGAAGGAAGCCGACGCGCGCGCCATCATCGCCAAGATCAAGGCTGGCGCCAAGTTCGAAGACCTGGCCAAGGCCTCGTCCAAGGACCCGGGCTCCGCAGCCAACGGCGGCGACCTCGACTGGGCCAACAGCAGCAGCTACGTGCCGGAATTCTCGGCCGCCATGACCGCGCTGAAGAAGGGCCAGATGACCGAAACCCCGGTCAAGACCCAGTTCGGCTGGCACATCATCCAGCTCGACGACACGCGCGACGCCAAGATCCCGACGTTCGAGGAAGTCAAGCCGCAGCTGGTGCAGATGCTGATGGGCGACCAGAACTGGCAGCGCGAGCAGTTCCAGGCAATGATGAAGTCGCTCAAGGACAAGGCCAAGATCCAGTAAGTGGATTCAGGCTTGCCGTGACGGGAAAACCGGCGCCGATGGCGCCGGTTTTCATTTGCGCGAGCGGGATAGCGCTGGTTTGCTCCCCTCAGCCCTGAGGGGAGAGGGAGAAACAGCCGTCGTCATGGCGCGCGGCTTTGGCCTGTTCCGCCAAGCGTTCGCAGGTATCCATGCGCTGCGCCCCGCAGTTGCCGCATCAGCCGCGAGAAATCGATCCCCTCCCCCTCATCGATACAAGCATGCGAGATCAGGCCATAGACGATGGCCTGCAGCGTCACCGAGGCCTCCTCGACCACCGCGGCCTGCGGCGCGTCGGCCGCGCTTAGCAGCGCCCGGCTCCACAACGCGACGAACCGCGCATACATCTTCTGGTAAGCCCCGCGCCCCGAATAATGCCGCTCCAGCAGGTAGATCGGGCCCCACCGCTCCGGCGTCTCGCGGTGGTGCTCCGCGTTGACGGCAATCAGCGCGTCCACGATGGCCGCCATCGATTCGCCCCGGCACTGCGCGAGACTCGCATCCATCGCCAGCACGATGCGTTTGGCGCGCAGGTGCAGGCACACCTGCGCCAGCTCTTCCTTGCTGCCGAAGTACTCGTAAAACGTTCCCAGCCCCACCCCGGCCAGGTCAACGATGGCGCGGATCGTCACCTGCGCATAGTCCTGCCCGGCCAAAAGCCGAACAAAGGCCTCCTGGATGGCCAGCGACGTCTGCCACGAGCGCGACTGCATTGGCCTGCGGCGCGGCTTTGCCGGGCCTTTTTGCTGTGGGTTCATGGTGCTCCGAAAGCCGAACATGAAGGCTGGCCATTCTATCTAGAATGACCCTTCGAATCTAACGGGCGGCGGCAAGCCCGGCCAGCCCGGCCCAAGGAGACAGCCCGTCATGAACGCTACCCAAGCTACCCACGCCACCCACGTCATCACCAACCAGGTTCCCGAGCTTAAGGACTACAACCTCTATACCAGCGACCCCGCCATCCGCCGCGCCGTTGCGCGCGCCGGTGCGGGCTGGAACGAGGCGCAGCTCAAGCGCCAGGGCGCGGTGCTCGGCGCCGAGCAAACCATCCGCCACGCCGAAGACGCCAACCGCTACCACCCGGAGTTGCACACGCATTCGCGCATCGGCGAACGCATCGACCAGGTGCGTTTCCATCCCGGCTGGCACGAGATGATGGCCATTGCGCGCCGCAGCGGGCTCGCCAACCTGCCCTTCGCCGATACGCGCCCCTCGGCATGGGCCTCGTATGCGGCCTCGCTGTATATGCACAGCCAGATCGAGTCCGGCTCATTGTGCCCCACCAACATGACCCAGGCCTGCATCCCGGTGCTGCGCAAGGAGCCCGGGCTGTTCGCGCAGTTCGGCGACAAGCTGCTGACCCAGGCCTATGACCCACGCGACATCCCTATCAAGCAAAAGGGTTCGATCAACGTGGGCATGGGCATGACGGAGAAGCAAGGCGGATCGGACGTGCGCGCCAACACTACCCGCGCGGTGGCCAGCCGCGGCGAAGGGCGCGGCGCCGAGTACCTGATCACCGGCCACAAGTGGTTCTTCTCCTCGCCGATGTCGGATGCCCACCTGGTGCTGGCCAATACCGATGCCGGCTCCTCCTGCTTCTTCGTGCCGCGCTGGCGCCCCGACGGCAGCAAGAACCCGATCGAGATACAGCGCCTCAAGGACAAGGTAGGCAACCGTTCCAACTCCAGCAGTGAGGTCGAGTTCCGCGATGCCTGGGGCATTATGGTGGGCGAGGAAGGCCGCGGCATTCCCACCATCCTGGAGATGGCCACGTACAGCCGGCTCAACTGCTCGCTGTCCAGCGCCGGCTTCCTGCGCCAGGCGCTGGTGCAGGCCCTGCACTACGCGCGCCACCGCAGCGCCTTCGGCAAGCCGCTGATCCGCCAGCCGCTGATGATCAGGCTGCTGGCCGACATGGCGCTGGAGGCCGAGGCCGCCATGCTGCTGGCCATGGACCTGGCCACCGCCTTCGAAGCTACCGACGACCCCGCCCGCCTGGCATGGCGCCGCATCCTCACGCCCGCGTCCAAGTTCTGGATCTGCAAGCGCGCGGTGGAGATGACCGGCGAGGCCATGGAAGTCTTCGGCGGCAACGGCTATGTGGAGGATGGCCCCATGGGCCGGCTGTTCCGCGAAGCCCCGGTCAACTCGATCTGGGAAGGCTCCGGCAACGTGATGTGCCTGGACGTGCTGCGCGCCATCGGCCGCAACCCGGACGACTACCTGCGCGTGCTGGACCAGATGAGCACGGTGGGCGCGGGCGAGCCGCGCATCCAGGCCAGCGTGGCCGCGCTGCGTGCGGCGCTGCGCCTGCCCGAAGACGAACAGCAGGCAGAGGCGCGCCGCACCACCACGCGGCTGGTGCTGACCGCCCAGGCCTGCCTGATGCTGCAGCATGGTGAACCGGCTACGGCGCAGGCTTTCCTGGCCAGCCGCTTCGACCCGGAATGGGGCGCCGTGATGGGCATTAGCGCGGGCGGTGGCGACGCCGCGCGCATCCTGGAGATGGCCTGGGCCGCCTGACCCTGCCAGGGCTGCAGGACACGACAAAAACACGACAATGCCACCTCCAGGCGGCACGAGGAGACAAGCCTTGCACCTGGTATCTGCTGCGCGCGGGCCAGGCCGACGGCAGGCGCGACGGCTCCGGTACCAGATAACGGCCCTCAGGCCGCGCAGAGTTCCAATAGCTGCTCGTCGCGAAAGCCCCACTGCGCCGGGTCCTCGAAACCCACGATGGTATCTTCCGCCGCGCTCAGGTCCAGTGTCTCCGGACCAAGGTGCGCAGCCTCGCTCACCGAATAGAACACCTTGACCAGCGGGCGCAGCGGCTCGTTGTCGTTTTGCGCGAAGACCACCGCCAGCCGTCCGGAGCGCAAGCGCAGCACCGTGCCCAGCGGATAGATGCCGATGGACCGGGTAAAGGCCTGGAACACGGTACGGTCGAACAGCGTATCCACCCGCACCGCCATGTACTCCAGCGCCCGCGCTGGCGTCCACGCCTGGTGCCCGGGCCGGTTGGAGGTCAGCGAGTCATAGGTGTCGCACACCGCGGCGATCTTGGCATGCACGCTGATCTCGTTGCCGTGCAGGCCAAACGGATAGCCGCGCCCGTCGATGCGCTCGTGGTGATGCATGCAGACGTCGAGGGGAATATTGCTGTAGAGCTTGGCCTCGTTGAGGATGCGGTAGCCCACCGAAGGATGCCGCTGCACCATCGCCACCTCGGCGGCGGTCATCTCGCCCTGCTTGTGGAGCACGTGCGTGGGCACGGAAATCTTGCCGATATCGTGCACCAGGCCCGCCAGGCCGAGTTGCTGCAACTCGCCCCGGTCCAGGCCGAGCGTGCGTCCAAGCGCGATCATCAGCGCGCAGACCGCGAAGGAATGCAGGTAGGTGTAGTCGTCCCGCACCTTGAGCCGTGCCAGTGCGATCAGGGCCTGCGAATGGCGCGTGAGCGAATTCGAGACGGAATCGACCAGCATCAGCGCGCCCTCGACCTCCAGCGCCCGGCCCATGCGGGCATCGGTGAACATCGAGCCGACCACCGCCTTGCCGCTCTTCATGACTTCCCGGGCCAGCCCGAACTCCACCTCCAGCGGCACGCCCGACTGCGGCACGGCGCCGGCCGGCTCGTCGGCGACGGGCTTCACGTTCAAGGATCCCGTCGCCGCCGGCTGCACGGGCGGCGGCACGCCCTTGCCCTTGAGCAGGTCGATCCAGACCTCCTCGACCTTGGAGGCGATCATCTGGTCGATCTGTTCCCGGCTGTTCACCAGAAACCGGGAGCGCCAGAAAGGATGCTCCAGCCATGGCCCGCCCACCCTGGCCACGAACATCCCGACTTGAAGCTGTTGGGTCTTGATCCGTTTCAGCATGCCAGCTCCTCGCGTACAGATTGAATAAGGCGTGGTCGCTTAACGGCAAGGATGCGGATTACTTTAGGGTTGGCGCAGGCTCTGGTGCGCGTGGCGTCCTCGACGCGGCGGCGCATGTGGATATTCGCAAAAAGCCGGATTCTCGTCGTACACGCAGACGCCGCGGCCGCTCGGCCTCCCTGGCGAAGCAGTTCGCGCCCAGTCGGGAACGCACCGCCGGCAGGCCCGCAGGCATGCAGCTTGGTTATGGCTTTGCCCAGAATCGGCAATTCTCAAGCAAGCGCTTAGCCGGGATACTTGTGCATCGACGCACCCTGCTTGCGACGAACCCCGCGGCAAATCACACAAAATCCGGCCCGTCCACGCGGCGAGGCCAAACCTGGCTTCACAGGAGACCACCATGTTCCGAGCGACCCGCCCCGCCCTGCGGCGTCATCCAGCTTACTGGTGTGCCGCCCGCGCCATCGGCCTGATGCTAGCGTTGCCTGTCTTCTCGCAGCCCAGCGCAGCGCAGGCCTGGCCGGACAAACCGATCCGGCTGGTGGTCAACTTCCCGGCCGGCGGCGCCGCCGACACATTGGCGCGCGGCCTCACCCCCGGGCTGACGGCAGCGCTCAAGCGGCCCGTGGTGGTGGATAACCGCCCCGGCGCCAACGGCATCATGGGCGCCGACGTGGTCGCCAAATCGCCCGCCGATGGCTACACCTTCCTGCTGACCTCGGGCGGCGCCATTGCCATCGACCCCTTCCTGTACACCAAGATGCCTTACGACTCGCAGAGGGATCTGACGCCGGTGGCCTCGGTGGCCTTGGTGCGGGTGTTCCTGCTGGTCCACCCGTCGGTGCCGGCCAGGACGCTCGCCGAGTTCGTCAGCTATCTGCGCGCAAATCCCGGCAAGCTCAGCTTTGGCTCGGCCGGAAACGGCAGCACCCCGCATATCGCCGCCGAGATGTTCAAGCGCGCCGGCAAGCTCGACGCCGTCCATGTGCCCTACAAGGGCGCGGCGCCCGCGCTGAGCGACCTGCTCTCCGGCCAGGTGCAGTTCATGTTCGATCCCGGTCCCGGCCTGCAGCACGTGGCCGCCGGCAAATTGCGGCTGCTGGCAGTGGCCAGCGGCAAGCGCGCTGCCCAGTATCCCGACGTGCCCACGCTGGCCGAAGCCGGGCTGCCAGGCGTGAACGGCGATTCCACGTTCGGCGTCTATGCGCCGGCCGGGACGCCACGCGCCGTTGTCGAGAGAATGAACAAGGAGATCAACCAGGCGGTGGCCGCGAACGTGCTGCAGGACAGCGTCAATCGCATGGGCGGTGCCGTGGCGCCGCTTTCGATCCAGGCGTTTGCCGAGCGGCAGGATGCGGATCGGGCGCGCTATGGGAGCTTTATCAAGGCGGCCGGGATGACATTGGACTGACGTTGGCGCGAGCCCCGAGCGCGCTCCATGGCGCCCGGGGCTCGCCGACTCCCGCATGCACGGATGGAGGCCCGCGAGTCGCCCTTCAACCCTTACGCTGGCCCTTGCCGGCAGCGGCTTTCCCATGTGTCCGGCTGGCGGCAGGTTGCGGCGCGGCCTGCGTCTCCCCGGCCTGGGCGGACTTCATGAAGCGGCTTTCGCTGGTCATCACGCCGACAATCCGGGCGAGCTGGCGGCTCAGGCTGATATAGGCGTGGCCCATGCGGGCATCGAAGTACAGCGAATCGCCGCGCGCCAGATGCACCCGCTCGCCGCCGTCGAAATGCACCTCGATCTCGCCGGAGAGTACGTACACGAACTCCTCGCCGGGATGGCGCGCGAAATCCTCGGGCCCCGAGATGCGGCGCGCGTGCACGGTGCTGACCACCGGAATCATCTGCTTTCCCACCGCCTCGGTGCCGAGGAATTCATAGGAAAACGCCACGCCCCGGTAGGTCACGCCCTCGCCGGCCCGCGTCACGACGGGCCCCTGGAACGGCGCCGTCTTCGCGCCGGCGCCCGCGAACATCGAGCCCATGTCCATCTGCAGCGCCTTGCCCAGCGCGGCAAAATTCTCGTAGCCCAATGCCAGCTGCCCGCGCTCCGCGCGCGAGATGGTGGTGATCGAGACGCCTGACAGTTCGGCGAGATGCGCCAGCGTCCAGCCAAAGGCTTTGCGCGCACTGCGCAGACGCTTGCCAAAGGTCTCGCGGTCGAGCGTGCGCGACTCGTCGCTGCCGTCGTTGCCGCGCTCCTGGGCGATGTGTGTTTTCAAGCCTGCGTCCTTTTTTCCGTTGGAGCGGATGCTATCAGACGGCGCAGCCGGGTACATCCCATGCGGCTCACTTTAGCGCAAAATTTGCGTATCCGCAATTTGCATATTCGCAAATTCTTGAATACACTCACTCGCATTCCAAAGCACGAGCACCCGGTCAGGGCGCTCAGCCTCCCCGACATCCATGTGCACAATTCACGCCACTCCGCCGATTTCAGCTGACTTCCTCATCATCGGGGGCGGCATTGCCGGTGCGTCCGTCGCGCACTGGCTCGCACCGCATGGCCGCGTCATCGTGCTCGAGCGCGAAGCGCAGCCCGGCTACCACTCGACCGGCCGCTCGGCGGCGCTGTTCATGGAAAGCTACGGCACCACGCAGGTACGCGCGCTGACGATGGCAAGCCGCGCCTTCCTGCAAGATCCGCCGCCGGGCTTTGCCACGCATCCACTGCTGACGCCGCGCGGCGCGCTCATGATCGCCGGCCCTGGGCAGTTGCCCCTGCTCGAAGCGCACTGGGAGGTACTGCGCGCCATCGCGCCCGATGCGCGCCTGCTGACCACCGAGGAAGCCTGCGAGCGCGTGCCCGTGCTGCGGGCGGAACAAGTGCTGGGCGCCGTGTACGAGCCCGACGCCGCCGACATGGACGTGCACGCCATCCACCAGGGCTACCTGCGCGGCATGCGCCAGGCCGGCGGCAAGCTGGTGTGCGATGCCGAAGTCGCAGCCATTGCACGAGTACAAGACCACTGGCGTGTTGAGGCCGGCGGGGTGGCGTACGAAGCCCCCGTGCTGCTCAATGCCGCCGGCGCCTGGGTCGACGTGATTGCCCGGCTGGCCGGCGTGCAGCCGCTGGGGATCGAGCCCCGCCGCCGCTCGGCCTTTATCTTCGCGCCGCCCGCGGACGTGGACACGAGCGGCTGGCCGATGGTCTTCGGCGCCGGCGAGGACTGGTACTTCAAGCCCGACGCCGGCATGTTGCTGGGTTCGCCGGCCAACGCCGATCCGGTCGAGCCGCAGGACATCCAGCCCGAAGAGATGGATATCGCGCTGGCGATCCATCGCATCGAGGAAGCCACCGCGCTCTCGATCCGCCGGCCCATCCGCACCTGGGCCGGGCTGCGCTCCTTCGTCGCCGACGGCGACCTCGTGGGCGGCTTCGACGACGCGGCGCCCGGCTTTTTCTGGGTCGCTGCCCAGGGCGGCTACGGCATCCAGACCTCGGCCGCCATGGGCGAGACTTGCGCCGCGCTGGCGCGCGGCCTGCCGGTGCCTGCCCATCCCGCGTCGTTCGGCCTGACCGCCGAAATGCTGGGGCCCGCGCGGCTGCGCCGCCTGGCTGCATCGACCTGAATTGCGTCTGCCCCCCAACCGCCAATCGGCTAACAGACCAGGAGCTCATCACCGTGCGTGTCTTCAGTGCCTCCCTCGCCACCGAAACCAATACCTTCGGGCCGATGCCCACCGGCCTCTCGTCCTTCAAGGACCGCGGCTACTTCCCGGCCGGCCAGCATCCCGACCAGATGACGTTCTTCTCAGGCCCGCTGTGGGCCGCCCGGCTGCGCGGCAAGGAACGCGGCTGGCAGTTGTGCGAAGGCGTGGTGGCCGGCGCGCAGCCCAGCGGCACGACCACGCGCCATGCCTACGAAACCCTGCGCGAGGAACTGCTGGCCGACCTGCGCGCGGCGCTGCCCGTGGACATGGTGCTGCTCGGCCTGCACGGCGCGATGGTGGCCGATGGCTACGATGACTGCGAAGGCGACCTGCTGCAGCGCGTGCGCGCCATCGTCGGGCCCGAGGTGGTGATCGGCGCGGAACTTGATCCGCACAGCCACCTGACGCCGGAGATGGTCGAGCACGCCGACGTGCTGATCGCCTTCAAGGAATACCCGCACACCGACGTGCTGGAGCGCGCCCTGGAACTGGTCGACCTGTGCGCGGCCAAGGTGCAAGGCAAGGTCCGCCCCGTGGCTGCCGTGGTCGACTGCGAGATGATCGTCACCGTTCATACCTCGCGCGAGCCAGCACGCGGCTTCGTGGACCGCATCCAGTCGCTGGAAGGCCGGGACGGCGTGCTGTCAGTCTCCATTGCGCATGGCTTCTCGTGGGGAGACGTGCCCGGGATGGGCACCAAGGTACTGGTCTACACCGATGGCAACCAGGCCCAGGCCGATGCGCTGGCCCGCCAGCTGGCCGACGAACTGATCGGCATGCGCGAGGCGCTCACGGTGCGCTATCCGGACATCGACACTTCGCTCGACGAGGCCCTGGACTTCAACGGCGGCCCGGTGGTACTGGCAGACGGCGCCGACAATCCCGGGGGCGGCGCGGCGAGCGACTCCACCTTTATCCTGCGCCGCATGATCGAGCGCGGCATCGACAACGCCGCCATTGGTCCACTGTGGGACCCGATCGCGGTGCGCATCGCCTTCGACGCGGGCGTGGGCGCGCGCCTGGCAATGCGCATCGGCGGCAAGATCAGCCCCCTCTCCGGCGATCCGCTGGACCTGGACTGCACCGTCAAGGCGCTGCTGCCCGACATGGTGATGACCGGCCTGTCGAACACGCCGGTGCAGATGGGCGATTGCGCGCTGGTGCAAGCCAACGGCATCGACATCGTGCTGATCACGCTGCGCAACCAGGCGATGGGCACGGACCTCTTCACGCAACTGGGCTGCGACCTTGCGCGCAAGAAAATCATCGTGGTCAAGTCGTCGCAGCATTTCTACGCCTCCTTCTCGAAGGTGGCGAAGCGCGTGATCTACGCGGGCGCCCCCGGCGCCGTGACGCTCGACCTCACGACCCTGCCCTACCGCAAGGTGCGCCGGCCCAAGTGGCCGCTCGACGTCGCCGCGGCCTGAGCGCCGCCTGCCTGTTGGCAACGACAAAGACGACAACAACGACAATAACGACAACGGAGACCCGCAGATGACACTGAATCGTCCCCTGTTCGCCGCCCTCGCGGCGAGCGTCCTCGCCCTGGCGGGCGCCGCCAGCCTTCCCGCGCTGGCGCAGACCAAGACCCTCAAGGTCGTGGCCCATGCCGACCTGAAGATCCTCGACCCGACCTTCACCACCGCCTACATCACGCGCAACTTCGGCTACATGGTGTACGACACGCTGTTCGCGCAGGACGCGAGCGGCAAGCCGCAACCGCAGATGGTGGAGAAGTACAGCAGTTCCAAGGACGGCAAGCAGTGGAGCTTCACCCTGCGTCCCGGCCTCAAATTCTCGGACGGCAGCCCGGTCACCTCGGCCGACGCCGTCGCCTCGTTGCAGCGCTGGGGGGCGCGCGACAGCCTGGGCCGCGCCATGGGAGACGCCGGTGCCGAGTGGAAGGCGGCCGACGCGCGCAATTTCACGCTCACGCTCAAGGAGCCCTTCGGCATGGTGCTCGATGCGCTGGCCAAGCCATCGGGCTTTCCGCCAGTGATCCTGCCGGAGCGGCTGGCCAAGATGCCGGCCACCTCGCCTCTGCCCGAGGTGATGGGCTCCGGCCCCTTCGTCTTCAAGCGCGACGAATGGGTGCCGGGCAACAAGGCGGTCTTCGTGCGCAACCCGAACTACGTGGCGCGCAGCGAACCAGCGAGCGGTCTTGCCGGCAGCAAGAAGAGCCAGTTCGACCGCGTCGAATGGCTCTACCTGCCGGACGCCAACAGCGCCATCGCGGCGCTCAAGCGCGGAGAGGTCGACCTGGTCGAACAGGTGCCGCCGGACTACATCGCCCCGTTGCGAGCCGACACCAGCATCAAGATCGGCTCGGGCGGCGCCTACCAGGGCGTGCTGGTGATGAACCAGTTGCATCCGCCCTTCAATAATCCGAAGGTGCGCCAGGCCTTCCTGCAAGCGGTGAGCCAGGAACGCTTCACCGCGGCCATGGGGTATCCGCTCGACATGCGGATGAACTACTGCGCCACCTATTTCATCTGCGGCGGCTCCAACGATACGACGGCCGGCGCCGAGCCGTACCGCAAGGCCGACCTGGCGCGCGCCAAGCAGTTGCTGGGCGCGGCCGGCTACAAGGGCGAGAAGGTGGTGGTGCTGGTGCCGACCGACGTGCCTCAGCTCAACGCCGAGGCCCTGATGGCGGCGCAGACCATGCGCAGCATGGGCATGAACGTCGACATGCAGAACATGGACTGGGCCTCCATCGGCGCGCGCCGTGCCAAGCGCGATGCGCCCGAGGCCGGCGGCTGGAACATGTACGTGACGGTGGCGGGCGAGTTCGATTCGAATTCGCCGATCACCAACGCCTACCTCAGCGCCGCCTGCGGCAACAGCCTGCCCGGCTGGCCCTGCGACAAGCCGCTCGATGAACTGCGCACCGCCTGGATCCGCGAGACCGTGCCGGCCAGGCGCAAGGAATTGCTCGATGCTTTCCAGAAGCGCGCCTATGAGGCCGTGCCCTATGTGAAAGCCGGCCAGTACTCGGCGGCCTTCGCGGCGCGCGCCAGCCTCAAGGGCGTCGACAAGCTGTGGGCCGGCATGCCCACGGTCTGGATGCTCGACAAATAAGGGGCATCGGACTTTCGTGTGGGTCGCCGGGCGAAGCCGGCGCAGGCGTAGCAAGAGCTCGCGTGCAATCTCGCGCAGGTGTAGCTCCCCTCTCCCGCGCAGCGGGAGAGGGGTTGGGGGAGAGGGCGGGCGTACGCAAGAGCGAGGCGCATCACGTTGAGCGAGCGTCCACCCTCTCCCCCGGCCCCTCTCCCATTTAATGGGAGAGGGGAGCAAACCAGCGCATTGCATCGTGTCGCTCTCGCTCGGATGGAGGACGCACACGAAAGTCCGAATGGCCACAAATATGGACGAGCACGATCAACCGAGGAGACACGAACGACCATGAGCTACCTGCTCCGACGCCTGGCCGCGACGCTACCCGTGATGGCGGTGGTAGCCATCGTGGTGTTCCTGCTGATCCACTTGTCGCCGGGCGACCCGGCCGCGCTGATCGCGGGCGACCTTGCCACAGTCGATGACATCGCCAAACTGCGCGGCGCGCTGGGCCTGGACCTGCCGCTGTGGCGGCAGTTCGTGTTGTGGCTCGGCCGGCTCGCGACCGGCGATCTCGGCACCTCTATCTTCACCCAGGTGCCGGTGGCCCGGTTGCTGGCGCAGCGGCTGGAGCCCACGGCCTCCATCGCCGCGCTGACCATGCTGTTGACCTTGCTGGTGGCGGTGCCGCTGGGCACGCTCGCCGCCTACCGCACCGGCAGCTGGATCGACCGGCTGGTGATGCTGTTCGCGGTACTGGCGTTTTCGCTGCCGGTGTTCCTGGTGGGCTACCTGCTGGTCTATGCCTTTGCCATCCAGCTGCCGTGGTTCCCGGTGCAGGGCTATGCGCGCTTTGCCGATGGTCCTGGCGAGTGGCTGCGCAGCCTGGTCCTGCCCTGCGTCAACCTGGCCCTGGTCTATATCGCGCTGGTGACCCGCATGACACGCGCCACCGTGCTTGAGGTGCTGCACGAGGACTACATCCGCACTGCGCGCGCCAAGGGCCTGGGCGTGCTGCCGGTGCTGGGCCATGCGCTGCGCAACGCCGCGATCCCGATCGCCACCACGATCGGCATGGGCATCGCGCTGCTGATCGGCGGCGTGGTCGTCACCGAGACCGTGTTCGCCATCCCGGGCATTGGCCGCCTGGTGGTCGACTCGGTGCAGCGCCACGACTATCCGGTGATCCAGAGCGTGCTGTTGATCTCGGCCGGTGTCTACGTGCTGATCAACCTGATGATCGACCTGAGCTACCGCCTGTTCGATCCGCGCATCAAGTACTGACATCCTGTGCCAACCCCATCCTTGCCGCGAGACCTGCCGCCATGTCCACCTCCCTGCCCGTGACCGATGGCGCCGCCCCTAGCGCGGCGGTGCCGGAGGACGCCCCCTTCGTGCTGCCGCGCTGGCACTGGGCGCGCAAGCACCCCACGCTGATCGTCGGCGCGCTGTTGCTGGCCGCGATTGCCGTGCTCTCCATCGGCGCACCCTGGATCGCCACCTTCGACCCCCAGGATATTGATCCGCTGGCACGCATGCAGCCGCCTTCGGCCGAGCACTGGTTCGGCACCGATGCGCTCGGCCGCGATGTGTTCAGCCGCGCGGTCTGGGGCGGGCGCGTCTCGATGGTCGTCGGCCTGTCGGTCGGCCTGCTCGCGACCGTGTTCGGCGTGCTGCTCGGCCTCGCCGCGGGCTTCGTGCGCTGGGCCGATTCCTTCGTGATGCGCGTGATGGACGGCTTGATGGCCATCCCCGGCATCCTGCTGGCGATCGCGCTGATGGCCGTCACGCAGGCCAGCCTGACCGCGGTGATCGTCGCCATCACCATCCCCGAAGTCCCGCGCGTGGTGCGGCTGGTGCGCTCGCTGGCGCTCACGCTGCGCGAGCAGCTCTACGTCGAGGCGGCGCATGCGGTGGGCACCCGCCTGCCGGTGATCCTGGCGCGCCATGTGGTGCCCAATATGGTGGCGCCGCTAATCGTGCAAGCCACCTTCGTCGCCGCCGCCGCCGTGCTGACGGAAGCGGCGCTGTCCTTCCTCGGGGTAGGCGTCCCGGGGCAAACACCAAGCTGGGGCAACATGATGGCCGAGGGCCGCAATTTCGTGGCAGTGGCGTTCCACATCATCCTTTACCCCGGCATCCTGCTGGCCGCGACGGTGCTGGCGATCAACCTGCTCGGCGACGGCTTGCGCGATGCGCTCGATCCGCGCCTGGCGCGGCAACTCTGAACCCGTGAGCCCATCAATGACGATGACGATGTCCCGCGTTGCCCTGGCCACCGGCGAGCCGCTGCTGGAAGTAGACGACCTCCGCACCCATTTCGACACGCTTACCGGCCCGGCCCGCTCGGTCAACGGTGTCTCGTACACCGTGCGCGCCGGCCAGACGCTTGGCGTGGTCGGCGAGTCCGGCTGCGGCAAGAGCGTGACGGCGCTGTCGATCATGCGGCTGCTGCCCACGCCGCCGGCACGCATCCGCGGCGCCGTGCGGCTGCGCGGCACCGACCTGCTGCAGCTCAGCGAGCGCGAGATGCGCCGCATCCGCGGCAACCGCGTCTCGATGATCTTCCAGGAGCCGATGACCTCGCTGAACCCGGTGCTCACGATCGGCCGGCAGATTGCCGAGACTGTGCAGCTGCACCAGGGTGCAAGCCGTGCCGATGCGCTCAAGCGCGCGGTGGAAATGCTCAGGCTGGTGCAGATCCCCGAGCCCGAGCGCCGCGTCAACGAATACCCGCACCAGCTCTCCGGGGGCATGCGCCAGCGCGTGATGATCGCGCTGGCGCTGGCCTGCAACCCCGAGGTGCTGATCGCCGACGAGCCCACCACCGCGCTCGACGTGACCATCCAGGCCCAGATCCTGGACCTGATCCGCCGCCTGCAGAAAGAGCTAGGCATGGGCGTGGTGATGATCACGCACGACCTCGGCGTGGTGGCGGAATGCTGCGACCGCGTGATCGTGATGTACGCCGGGCGCAAGGTCGAGGAAGCCGGCGTCATCGACCTGTTCGACCGCCCGCTGCACCCCTACACCCGCGCGCTGATGGCCTCGATGCCCTCGATGAACACCAGCAGCCAGCGCCTGGCCGAAATCCCCGGCCTGGTGCCATCGCCGCAGGAGGCGCGCCGCGGCTGCGCGTTCGCGGCGCGCTGCCCGCATGCCGACACGCGCTGCGCGCGCGAGACTCCGCAACTCACGCGCCAAGGCGGCGACCATGCGGTGGCCTGCTTCGCGGTCGAGGAAGGCCGCATCGAACGCAACCCGCTAGCCCAGGAAGCCATCGCATGAGCACCACCACCGCAACGCCATCGCCTCTCCTCAAGGTCGACCGGCTCAAGAAGCACTACATCGCGCCGCAGCGCTGGCTGGCGCCGCGCAAGCCGCCTATCCAGGCGGTGGACGGCGTCTCCTTCACCGTCGAGCGCGGCGAGACGCTCTCGCTGGTCGGCGAATCCGGCTGCGGCAAGACCACCACCGCCAAGTCGGTGCTGCGCCTGGTCGAGCCCACGTCCGGCTCGGTGCAGCTCGACGGCGAGGAACTGCTGGGCCTGACCGCGAGCGCCATGCGGCTGCGCCGGCGCGATCTGCAGATCATCTTCCAGGACCCCTACGCTTCGCTAAGCCCGCGCCTGACGGCCGGCGAGATCGTCAGCGAGCCGCTGCGCAATTTCGGCATGCATTCGCGTGCCGAGCGCGCTGAACGCGTGCAGTGGCTGTTCAGCAAGGTCGGCTTGCGGCCCGAGGCGGTCAGGAAATTCCCGCACGAATTCTCGGGCGGCCAGCGGCAGCGGCTGGGCATCGCGCGCGCGCTCGCGCTCAACCCCAAGCTGATCGTCTGCGACGAACCGGTATCGGCGCTCGACGTCTCGGTACAGGCGCAGGTGGTCAACCTGCTGATGGACCTGCAGGCCGAGTTCGGCATCGCCTACCTGTTCGTCGCGCACGACCTGGCGGTGGTGCGCCACATCAGCCACCGGGTCGCCGTGATGTACCTGGGCCAGATCGTCGAGCTGGCCGAGCGCGACACCTTGCTCAGCGCGCCGTGCCACCCGTACACGGAGATCCTGCTGTCCGCAGTGCCCGTGCCCAACCCGCGCACGCCGGCCCGGCGCCTGTTGCTGCAGGGCGATCCGCCCAGTCCGGCCAACCCGCCGCCTGGCTGCCGCTTTCACACGCGCTGCCCGCTGGCGCAGGCCGTGTGCAAGGAACAGGCGCCCGCGCTCACCGAACGGCCTTCCACCACCGGCAGCCATCAGGTGGCCTGCCATTTCCGCTGACCGACTCGTTCCATCCCAAGAAAGGAATCCGATGTCCGACCCTACTTCCACGCACTACGACCTGCTCATCGTTGGCGGTACCGTGATCGACGGCAGCAAGGCACCCCGCTTTGGCGCCGATATCGGCGTGCGCGGCGGCCGCATCGCGGCGATCGGCAACCTGGCAGGCCACACGGCCGACCGCACGCTCGACGCCGGGGACCGCATCGTCGCCCCGGGTTTCATCGATGCGCACACGCATGACGACCAAGCCGTGTTGTCGCAAGCCGCCATGCCCTTCAAGATCTCCCAGGGCGTGACCACCGTGATCGCCGGCAACTGCGGCGTCAGCGCCGCGCCCCTGCGCGCCGACATGGACCTGCCCATGCCGCTGAGCCTGATCGATTCGCCGGCCGAGGGCCGCTTCACCACCTTCGCGGCCTACCTCGATGCGCTGCGCGCCACGCCAAGCTCGGTCAACGTGGCAGCGATGGTCGGCCATTCGACGCTGCGCGCGGTTACCATGGCGGCGCTCGACCGGCCAGCGAACGCCGACGAGATCGCTGCCATGCAGGCGCTGGTCGAAGAAGCCATGCAGGCCGGCGCCATCGGCCTGTCGACGGGCACCTTCTACCCGCCCGCCGCCAAGGCTACGACCGAGGAAATCATCGAGGTCTGCCGGCCGCTCAGCGCGCGCAAGGCGCTCTACGTCACGCATATGCGCGACGAGTCCGACCACGTCATGCAATCGCTCGAAGAGACCTTCCGCATCGGCCGCGAGCTCGACGTGCCGGTGGTGGTGTCGCACCACAAGCTGCAGAACACGGCGAACTTCGGCAGGAGCCAGGTCACGCTGCCCTTCATCCGCGAGACCATGAAGCACCAGTGCGTCTCGCTCGACTGCTACCCGTACACGGCGGGTTCCACCATGATCCGCACGGACCGCGGCATGCTCGAAGGCCGGGTGCTGATCGCCACCAGCCAGCCGCACCCCGAATGCGCGGGCCGCGATCTGGACGACATCGCCAGGGAATGGGGCGTGGCCAAGGACGAAGCCGCGCGCCGCCTGCAGCCGGGCAGCGCGGTCTACTTCCTGATGGACGAGAACGACGTGCAGCGCATCCTCGCCTTCGACGAAACCATGATCGGCTCCGATGGCATTCCCGTCGGCGAAAGCCCGCATCCGCGCCTGTGGGGCACCTTCCCCCGCGTACTGGGCCACTACTGCCGCGAGATCGGCCTGTTCCCGCTGGAGACGGCGGTCTGGAAGATGACCGGCCTGACGGCGCGCAACTTCGGCCTGCATCAACGCGGCACGCTCGAAGTGGGCCACCATGCCGACATCGTCATCTTCGATGCCGCAAACGTGCGCGATGCCGCCAGCTACGAAACCCCCACCCGCCCGGCCGAAGGCATCGACACCGTGATCGTCAACGGCACGGTGACGTGGCAGCACGGCGCGCACAGCGGGGCGCGCAACGGGCAGGTCATCACCCGGCAAGCCACGCCATAAGGCGCAAAGCGCGTTGCTTACGCTTGCTTGCGGACCGCCGCCACCGCCTTGATCTCGATCACGAGTTCCGGGCGGGCGAGCGCGGCCACGCCCAGGATCGTCCACGCGGGAAAGTCCGATTTGATGAACCGTTCCTTCACGGCGCGGAAATCGGCAAGCTGTTCGCCCACATTCACGTGGTACGACCCAGTTCCACCAGGTCAGTAAAGTCGAGCCCGAGATGCCCGAGAATGGCTTCCAGGCGCCCGAATGCCAGTTCGATCTGCTCCTTGGGCGTTTCCCCGATGGAGCCATCGGCGCGCATGCCGACCTGACCGGCGATGAACGCCAGCCCGTTCGCGGTGACCGCTGGGGAGTACTGGAAGAGGTCGAATACTCGGTTGCTGCCGAAAGCAGGATCATTCTCGGGAAGACGAAGACGCTCGATATGACTCATTGCCCATCCTTGACAACAATTGTTGTAGTTTAGCTACTCACATGCTGATTGGCGCGCCTGGCTGCTGCGGAGCCATTATGCCGACGGCACGCAGCAGCGTTGATGCGTCGGCGCTGCCACGTAGCCGACACCACTTGTTGCCCTGCCATCACCCACGCGCCAACTTGTCAACCCGCCCGAATATCCAGCCAACGCCCTCGGGCATTCGTCCCAAGGCGCGGCCGCACGGCTACAATGGCCCGCCACTCGCTTGCCGTTCACACCATGTCCACAACGTACACGCTTGTCGGAATCGCGCGCGCCAAGGCTCACCGCCGTGAGGTCCTGGTTGCCAAGCTGGCCGCGCTGCGCCTGCGCGGCGCCATGGAACCCGGCTGCCTGCGCTACCACGTGGGGGAAGACGCCGAGGATGCCGAGGTGTTCGTGCTCTACATGGAATGGAATTCCAGGCACGCGCTTGAATCGCACCTCAACAGCGAGTATGTGCGTGACTTTCACGCCACCCGGCAGGATTTCCTGGAAGGGGATATCAATTTCCGGTGGTTGAACGCTGCCTGACAGTCGCCCCCGGCCGTGGTCAAGAAGTAAGTCAAAATACGCTTTTACAGCGAAAGCCGAGCCTTTCCCGACTCTGGGCTCCCACCCGCTTGTCATTCCCCCAACACCGATCTATCACTTTGAGTGACGCTCCAGCGGATACGGGGCGCAACACCCGGAGTGCATCATGGACGTCAAGGATGGTTTCGTCGGCACCATCGGCCATACGCCGCTGGTCCGGCTGGCAGGCCTGAGTGAGGAGACCGGTTGCGAAATCCTCGGCAAGGCCGAGTTCCTGAATCCGGGCGGCTCGGTCAAGGACCGGGCGGCGCTCTACATCATCCGCGACGCCGAACGGCGCGGCGTGCTCAAGCCTGGCGGGACCGTAGTGGAAGGCACCGCCGGCAATACCGGCATCGGCCTGGCGCATATCTGCGCCGCGCGCGGCTACCGCTGCATCGTGGTCATCCCCGACACCCAGTCACCGGAGAAAATGGAACGCCTGCGCCTGCTCGGTGCCGAGGTGCGCCCGGTACCGGCCGCACCCTACGCCGACCCCAACAACTACCAGAAAGTGGCCGGGCGCCTGGCCGAGGAGACGGAAAACGCCATCTGGGCCAACCAGTTCGATAATCTCGCCAACCGCCAGGCCCATTACGAAACCACCGGCCCGGAGATCTGGCATGACACCGCCGGCAAGGTCGACGCCTTCGTCTGCGCCACCGGCACGGGCGGCACGCTGGCGGGCGTCGCGCGCTTCCTGAAAGAGAAAGAGCGCAACCCGCCTGTGCGCATCGTGCTGGCTGACCCGCATGGCAGCGGGCTGTATCACTTCGTCAAGCACCGCGCGATCAAGGTAGAGGGCAACTCCATCACCGAGGGCATCGGCTCGAGCCGCGTCACGGCCAACCTGGCGGACACGCCGATCGACGATGCGGTGCAGATCGACGACCAGGCCTGCGTCGACATGGTTTACCGGCTGCTGCGCGAGGAAGGCTTATGGGTGGGCGGCTCGTCCGGCATCAACGTGGCGGCGGCGGCATGGCTCGCACGCGAGATGGGGCCGGGCCACACGATCGTCACCCTGCTGAGCGACCGCGGCGACCTGTATGCCGGGCGCCTGTTCAATTCGGCCTGGCTGGCAGCCAAGGGCCTGACGCCGCATGTGCCGGTACCTGGTGGGGTGGCACGGCAATGAGACTGGCTACGTAGCCTCTTTCAAGCGCCGCCACAAGGTGGTGGCGCTGATGCCCAACTGGTGACAGGCGGCGGCGCGGTTGCCGCCGCATTCCGCCAGCACGCGGCGGATATGCTCAGCCTGGCTGGCGCGTGCCACGCCCGCGAGCGAGCCGGCGTCTGTCGCGTCGCCGTCGCCACTCCCCGCCGCTTTGCGCACGCCGCCAGCCGATGGCGAAGGATCGCCCTGCGCCTGCGTGCCAAACAACTCTGGCGCTGCCGCATGCAATTCCTCGAGCAGGTCCGCCGGCGCCAGCTTGCGCCCTGCCACCAGCACCGCGATGCGCTCCGTCACATTTTCCAGTTCGCGGATATTGCCCGGCCACGCATAGCTCGACAGCCTTGCCCGCACCGCCTGCGGCAGCGGCTGCGGCGCTGGCGTGCCCAGACGCTCCTGGGCACGCCGGTACAGCAGTTCGGCCAGTTCCGGCAGGTCGCCGGCGCGCTCCCGCAGCGGCGGCATCTCGATGCGCAGGATATTGAGGCGGTAATAGAGATCCTGGCGGAAGCTGCCCTGCCGCACGAGTTCACCGAGGTTGCGGTGCGTTGCGGCAATGACGCGGACGTTGACGGGGACGGCGTCCAGCCCACCAATCGGCAACACCTGCTTTTCCTGCAGCACGCGCAGCAAGCGCGTCTGCAACGCGGGCGGCATGTCGCCCACCTCATCAAGGAATAGCGTGCCGTTGTGGGCGGACTCGAACAGGCCGGCCTTGCCGCCGCGGCGCGCACCGGTAAAGGCGCCCTCTTCGTAGCCGAACAGCTCGCTTTCCAGCAGGGTCTCCGGGAACGCCGCGCAATTGACCGCCACGAACGGAAATACGCGGCGCGGGCTGGCGTCGTGCATGCCCTGGGCCAGCACCTCCTTGCCGGTGCCGCTTTCGCCGCCCACCAGCACGGTGGAATCCACCGCCGCGTAGCGCCGCGCCAGTTCGCGCAGGTGATGCATCGCCGGTGAGGCGCCGGCGAGGTCGTCCAGGCTGTAGCGCACGCCGGCCGGCCGCGCGCGGCTGCGCGAGCGCAGGTTGCGGTCGACCCGATGGATGGCATTGGCATCCTGCAGCGTCAGCACCGCGCCGGTGGCGCCGCTCTCGGTGACGATGGGGATGCGGTTGACCACCACCATCTTGTCGCCAAGCTTGTGAATGGCTTCGAGTTCCTTGCTGCCGCTCTGCATCACGCCATCGAGCGACAGCGCAGGGGCCAGCGCTTGCAGCTTGCGGCCCAGCGCGGCGGCCGGCGCCGTGCCAAGAAACCGCTCCATGGCGGGGTTGTAGGTCTGGATGCGCCCTTCCGCGTCGACCGCGGCCACGCCTTCGTTCAGGTGCGCCAGGATGGTGTTGACGTAGTCGCGCCGGCCGGATTCGATGCGGCGCAGCCGCGCGGCTTCAATCACGTCCTCCAGCGCGCCACGCACGGAATTGCCGGAGTACAGGAACACGCCGATCAAGCCGATCTTGTCGGCCAGGTCGGTCACCAGGCCGGGCCCGACCACCACCTGCACGCCCTCCTGCTTGAGCGCCTTGACGCGGGCCGCGGCGTCATCCTCGGTCAGGTAGGTGTAGGCCGGGATGGACAGCGAAAACGTCCGCACGAATTCGTCCACCTCGGGATAGGTGGCAGCATGGGTCACCAGCGCCACCCGGGGCGAGATGCGCCGCGCCGTTGCCAGCGCGCTCATCACATCGAACCCCGTCACCTTGACCAGCACCACGGGCACGTCCACGTGCTGGCGCAGGTAGGCGCCGTTTGAGCCGCCCGCCACCACGGCATCGAGCCTGCCCTCGCGCGCTTCGCGGGCGACGGCGCTCGCAGCGGCCGCGTAGCCTTTGCCCACGATGCGGAACTCGGCCTGCGCGGCGTAGGCCGGGATCAGGTCGGCAAAGGCGCGAGACAGGCGGCTGATGCCAATGGCCCAGATCCGCGGGCGGGCCGGCGTGGCGGTGGCGGAAGGGGTGATGGGCGGGAGGATGCCGGATTGCATGGAGACGGAAAACGCTGCAGATACGCCGAATGGCGCTAATCTGGAGATTGTGCGCCAATGCGGATTGCATTTCAATATTGAAATACAATGCTTTCATATTTGAAATTCATCACATACCCGGGATGCAACGCAGCGCCAGGCACGAAGCCGCAGAAACCGCCGCCAGCCCAAGCCTGGCAAGGGTACCTGCCCGACGCGCCCCATCCTCCGCGCGGCCCGATGCACGGCCAAAACAGGCTGGCACACCCCTTGCGCTTATCAGCCGTCCACTCCTAAAGCGATGATCATGACCTTCTCCACTTCCGACCTCGCCCGCTCCGCCGGCGCCCGCTTTCGCCAGGCCCTGGCCGACGAGCATCCCCTGCAGGTCGTCGGCACGATCAATGCCAACCATGCCCTGCTGGCCAAGCGCGCGGGCTACCGCGCGATCTACCTGTCGGGTGGCGGCGTGGCCGCGGGCTCACTCGGCCTGCCTGACCTGGGCATCTCCAACCTGGACGACGTGCTGACCGACATCCGCCGCATCACCGACGTGTGCGACGTGCCGCTGCTGGTCGACGTCGACACCGGCTTCGGCGCCTCGGCCTTCAACGTGGCGCGCACCACCAAGTCGCTGATCAAGTTCGGCGCCGGTGCGATGCACATCGAAGACCAAGTCGGCGCCAAGCGCTGCGGCCATCGCCCGGGCAAGGAAATCGTCTCGCAAGGCGAAATGGTCGACCGTATCAAGGCAGCGGTCGATGCCCGCACCGACGAGAACTTCGTCATCATGGCCCGCACCGACGCGCTGGCCGTAGAAGGCCTGGACAAGGCCATCGAGCGCGCCGTGGCCTGCGTGGAAGCCGGCGCCGACGCCATCTTCCCGGAAGCCATGACCGACCTGGCCATGTACCGCAAGTTCGTCGACGCCGTGAAGGTGCCGGTGCTGGCGAACATCACCGAATTTGGCGCTACGCCGCTGTTCACCACCGAGGAACTGGGTGGTGCCGGCGTGTCGATGGTCCTCTACCCGCTGTCCGCCTTCCGCGCCATGAACAAGGCTGCCGAAAACGTGTACGCTGCCATCCGCCGCGACGGCACGCAGCAGAACGTGGTCGACACCATGCAGACGCGCGCCGAACTGTACGAGAGCATCGGCTATCACGCGTACGAACAAAAACTGGATGCCCTGTTCGCCCAGGGCAAGGCCAAGTAAGCACACCAGCAGCACACGAACAGCACACGAGCACAGCAACCCCAAGGAGACTCCCCCCATGTCCGAAGCGCAACCGCTAGCCGCCCCGAAGCCGAAGAAGTCCGTCGCCCTGTCTGGCGTTACCGCCGGCAATACCGCGCTGTGCACGGTCGGCCGCACCGGTAACGACCTGCACTACCGCGGCTACGACATCCTCGACATCGCCGAGACCTGCGAATTCGAGGAGATTGCCCACCTGCTGGTGCACGGCAAGCTCCCCACCCGCGCCGAACTGGCCGCCTACAAGGCCAAGCTCAAGGCCCTGCGCGGCCTGCCCGCCAACGTCAAGGCCGCACTTGAATGGGTGCCCGCCAGCGCCCACCCGATGGACGTGATGCGCACCGGCGTGTCCGTGCTCGGCACCGTGCTGCCGGAAAAGGACGACCACAACACCCCCGGCGCGCGCGACATCGCCGACCGCCTGATGGCCAGCCTGGGCTCGATGCTGCTGTACTGGTACCACTACAGCCACAATGGCCGCCGCATCGAGGTGGAGACCGACGACGACACCATCGGCGCGCACTTCCTGCACCTGCTGCACGGCCAGAAGCCCTCGGCGCTGTGGGAACGCGCCATGCAGACCTCGCTCAACCTGTACGCCGAGCATGAGTTCAACGCCTCCACCTTCGCCGGGCGCGTGATCGCCGGCACGGGCTCGGACATGTACTCGTCGATCTGCGGCGCCATCGGCGCGCTGCGCGGCCCCAAGCACGGCGGCGCCAACGAAGTGGCGTTCGAGATCCAGAAGCGCTACGACAGCCCGGACGAGGCGCACATCGACATCTCGCGCCGCGTGGAAAACAAGGAAGTGGTGATCGGTTTCGGCCACCCGGTGTACACGGTTTCCGACCCGCGCAACCAGGTGATCAAGGAAGTGGCGCGCCGCCTGTCCAAGGATGCCGGCTCGATGAAGATGTTCGACATTGCCGATCGCATTGAAGCCACCATGCAGGATGGCAAGAAGATGTTCGCCAACCTCGACTGGTTCAGCGCGGTGAGCTATCACATGATGGGCGTGCCGACCGCCATGTTCACCCCGCTGTTCGTGATCTCGCGCACCTCGGGCTGGGCAGCGCACATCATCGAGCAACGCATCGACAACAAGATCATCCGCCCCAGCGCCAACTACACGGGTCCGGAGAACCTGAAGTTCGTGCCGATCAAGGATCGCAAGTAATCTAGCCATCTAGCCGGATGCCGGTTTGCTCCCCTGCATCGCCCGTGGGAGAGGGGGTAGCTGGTCGCAAGGTGCGGCCACTGCCCCCTGATCGTTACTTTATTTCTTCCCTACAAAATGAACACTGCAAACCGCAAACCGCTGCCCGGTACCCAGCTGGATTTCTTCGACACGCGCGCCGCGGTCGAGGCGATCCAGCCGGGCGCCTATGACAAGCTGCCCTACACGTCGCGCGTGCTGGCCGAGAACCTCGTGCGCCGCTGCGACCCCGCCACGCTGACCGCTTCGCTCAAACAGATCGTCGAGCGCAAGCAGGAGCTGGATTTCCCCTGGTTCCCGGCCCGCGTGGTTTGCCATGACATCCTGGGCCAGACCGCGCTGGTCGACCTCGCCGGGCTGCGCGATGCCATCGCCGCCCAGGGCGGAGACCCGGTCCTGGTCAACCCGGTCGTGCCGACGCAACTGGTGGTGGACCACTCGCTGGCCGTCGAGTGCGGTGGTTTCGATCCCGACGCATTCGAGAAGAACCGCGCCATCGAAGACCGTCGCAACGAAGACCGCTTCGACTTCATCAACTGGACCAAGAAGGCGTTCAAGAACGTCGACGTGATTCCGCCTGGCAACGGCATCCTGCACCAGATCAACCTCGAGCGCATGAGCCCGGTGGTGCAGGTCAAAGACGGCGTGGCCTTCCCTGACACGCTGGTCGGCACCGACTCCCACACCCCGATGGTGGACGCGCTGGGCGTGATCGCCATCGGCGTGGGCGGCCTGGAGGCCGAAAGCGTGATGCTGGGCCGCGCCTCGTGGATGCGCCTGCCGGACATCATCGGCGTGGAACTCACCGGCAAGCCGCAGCCGGGCATCACCGCGACGGACACCGTGCTGGCCCTGACCGAATTCCTGCGCAAGGAAAAGGTCGTGTCGTCCTACCTCGAATTCTTCGGCGAAGGCACCACCCACCTGACGCTGGGCGACCGCGCCACCATCTCCAACATGGCGCCGGAGTTCGGCTCCACCGCCGCGATGTTCTACATCGACGAGCAGACCATCAAGTACCTCAAGCTCACCGGCCGCGACGATGCACTGGTCAAGCTGGTGGAAACCTACGCCAAGGAAGCCGGCCTCTGGGCGGACAGCCTGAAGCACGCCGAGTACCCGCGCGTGCTCAGGTTCGACCTGTCCACGGTGGTGCGCAACATCGCCGGCCCGTCCAACCCGCACAAGCGCGTGCCGACCTCCGAGCTGGCCGCGCGCGGCATCAGCGGCAAGGTCGAGAACGAGCCCGGCCTGATGCCGGACGGCGCCGTGATCATCGCCGCCGTCACCAGCTGCACCAACACCAACAACCCGCGCAACATGGTGGCTGCCGGCCTGCTGGCGCGCAACGCCAACAAGCTCGGCCTCACCCGCAAGCCCTGGGTGAAGAGCTCGCTGGCGCCGGGTTCCAAGGCGGTCACGCTCTACCTGGAAGAAGCCAACCTGATGTCGGAGCTGGAGCAGCTGGGCTTTGGCGTGGTGGCCTATGCCTGCACCTCCTGCAACGGCATGTCCGGCGCGCTGGATCCGGTGATCCAGAAGGAAGTCGTGGAGCGCGACCTGTACGCCACCGCCGTGCTGTCCGGCAACCGTAACTTCGACGGCCGCATCCACCCGTATGCCAAGCAGGCCTTCCTGGCCTCGCCGCCGCTGGTGGTGGCCTACGCCATCGCCGGCACCATCCGCTTCGATATCGAGAAGGACGTGCTGGGCACCGACGCCGATGGCAAGCCGGTGACGCTGAAGGACATCTGGCCGTCCGATGAAGAGATCGACGCGGTGGTGGCCGCCAGCGTGAAGCCAGCGCAGTTCCGCAAGGTCTACGAGCCGATGTTCGCCGTGACCGCCGACACCGGCGAGCAGGCCAACCCGCTGTACGACTGGCGCGAGATGAGCACCTACATCCGCCGCCCGCCCTACTGGGAAGGCGCATTGGCGGGCGAACGCGCGCTCACGGGCATGCGCCCCCTGGCCGTGCTGGGCGACAACATCACCACCGACCACCTGTCGCCGTCCAACGCCATCATGCTCGACAGCGCAGCCGGCGAGTACCTGGCCAAGATGGGCCTGCCGGAGGAAGACTTCAACTCCTACGCAACCCACCGCGGCGACCACCTGACCGCGCAGCGCGCCACGTTTGCCAACCCCACCCTGAAGAACGAAATGGTGGTGGTGGACGGCAAGGTCAAGCCGGGCTCGCTCGCCCGTGTCGAGCCGGAGGGCAAGGTCACCCGCATGTGGGAAGCCATCGAGACCTATATGGCCCGCAAGCAGCCGCTGATCGTGATTGCCGGCGCCGACTACGGCCAGGGCTCCTCGCGCGACTGGGCCGCCAAGGGCGTGCGCCTGGCCGGCGTGGAAGCCATTGCCGCCGAAGGCTTCGAGCGCATCCACCGCACCAACCTGGTTGGCATGGGCGTGCTGCCGCTGGAGTTCAAGCCTGGCGTGAACCGCACCACGCTGGGCATCGACGGCACCGAGACCTACGACGTGATTGGCGAGCGCACGCCGCGCTGCGATCTCACCCTGGTGATCCATCGCAAGAACGGCGAGCGCGTGGAAGTGCCGGTGACCTGCCGCCTCGACACCGCCGAAGAAGTGTCGATCTACGAGGCTGGTGGCGTGCTGCAGCGTTTTGCGCAGGACTTCCTCGAGTCGTCGAAGGCCGCTGCCTAAGCGCGCGCAGGCGCATCGACCAGCAACGTGTTCGGGCGGTACGGCAACGTACCGCCCGGTTTCATCAGGACAAGAACCCCATGGCCCAGGTACCCCAGATCAAGATCCCCGCCACCTACATCCGTGGCGGCACCAGCAAGGGCGTCTTCTTCCGCCTGCAGGATTTGCCCGAAGCCGCGCAGGTACCGGGCGCGGCCCGCGATGCGCTGCTGATGCGCGTGATCGGCAGCCCGGACCCTTACGGCAAGCAGATCGACGGCATGGGCGCCGCGACCTCGAGTACCAGCAAGACGGTCATCCTCGCCAAAAGCAGCAAGCCCGATCACGACGTCGATTACCTGTTCGGCCAGGTCTCCATCGACCAGCCCTTTGTCGACTGGAGCGGCAACTGCGGCAACCTCTCCGCCGCCGTCGGCCCCTTCGCCATCAGTGCCGGGCTGGTCGACCCCAGCCGCATCCCGCACAACGGCGTGGCCATCGTGCGCATCTGGCAGGCCAATATCGGCAAGACCATCATCGGGCACGTACCCATCACCAATGGCGCCGTGCAGGAAACCGGCGACTTCGAGCTCGATGGCGTGACCTTCCCCGCCGCCGAAGTGCAGCTTGAGTTCATGGACCCGGCGGCCGAGGAAGACGGCGCCGGCGGCGCCATGTTCCCCACCGGCAACCTGGTGGACGATCTCGAGGTGCCGGGCGTCGGCACGCTCAAGGCCACCATGATCAATGCCGGCATCCCGACCATCTTCCTCAACGCGGAAGCTATTGGCTACAAGGGCACCGAGCTGCAGGACGCCATCAACGGCGACGCCAAGGCCTTGGCGATGTTCGAGACCATCCGCGCCCACGGCGCGGTGCGCATGGGCCTGATCAAACATATCGATGAGGCCGCCACGCGGCAACACACGCCGAAGGTCGCCTTTGTCGCCAAGCCGGCCGGCTACGTGGCCTCCAGTGGCAAGCAGGTTGCCGCCGGCGACGTCGACCTGCTCGTGCGCGCCTTGTCCATGGGCAAGCTGCATCACGCCATGATGGGCACGGCCGCGGTCGCCATCGGCACCGCAGCGGCAATCACTGGCACGCTGGTGAACCTGGCGGCCGGCGGCGGCGAGCGCAACGCCGTGCGTTTCGGCCATCCCTCGGGCACCTTGCGGGTGGGCGCCGAAGCCAGCCAGGTCGACGGCGAATGGACCGTGACCAAGGCCATCATGAGCCGCAGCGCCCGGGTGCTGATGGAAGGATGGGTGCGCGTGCCCGGCGACGCGTTCTGAGGCCGGCTGACGCCGCGGCCTGGATTTCACCCCGGTGCGGGGCCGGCCACGGCGCCCGCTACCGGGAGTATCCCGGAGCTACCACTATCGGCGCACCGGACAGGTCTCTCGCGGCCTGGCCGCGCCGTGTGAATGGCAGTCGGCTCGCGTAGCGAGCGGACTGCCATTTTCCATTCAAGCCTTACCTCTCGCCCTGCAGGCTCGCCTGGCCCGCCGAAGCCGCGTGCGGCCGGAGTTGCGGGATCGCGCGAGATGACACTGGTTTGGTCGTAAGGTGCAAATGCTTGGCGGTTAATTGCGTTAGTGATTTCAAGCCAGGGATCTCAGTCGTGCGGCACAGGTGGCTTGGGGGTCTGTGCATCGACAGGCACGAGGATGACCTCGCCCGATGCCACCAGCCGGAGTTCGCCGCCGGACTGCTCGGCGAACACTTCCGCCCTCGCAAACACCTGCCGCTTGCCCGCCTTGGTCACGCTGGCCCGCGCCACGAATGCCTGCCCCACGGCCGGCGCCATGCAGTTCACCGAATAGTGGGAAGCCATCACTGGCCCCGCCACCGTGGTGGCCGCGAAACCGCAGGCGGTATCGACCAGGGCGCCGATCACGCCCGCATGGAGGAATCCCGCGTATTGCGTGGCTTGGTCATGCCAGGCCATGCGAAGCTCCGCCGCCCCGCCCTCCGCGCGGATCACCTCGAAGCCGAGCCACCGGTTGAATGCGGCGGTCTGGTTGACGCGCTTGACCGCGTCCAGCGAATAGGCGCTGTTGGTGGTCGCGTTGGTGGTCGCGTTCGTGGTCGCGTTGGTGCTGTTCGTATTTGCTGTCATTGCATTACCCTGCCTGGTTGAGATCCAAGGAAAAACTCACTGCATGGCCCGGAAGGTCGCATTGGCCCTGGCGCAAGCCACGCCGTCGGCGGTGACCAAAGCCTGGGCAAAGCACAGCGTCCCGCCGACCTTGATGAATGACGTTTCGAACAGCAGCCACTGCCCGATCCGTGCCACGCCGAGGAAGTCGATCGACAGGTTCACGGTGACCAGGCTGCGCGGCTCGGCGAACTGCATGCCGCACGACAGCCCCATGGCGTTGTCCGCCAGGGCCGTGATCAGCCCGCCATGGGCAAAGCCGCGCGCATTGGTGTGGGCCTGGGCGAGCTTCACCGCCAGCACGATGGCCTGGTCCGAGCGTTTCGAGTACAACGGCTCCCAAGGGTCGGTCAGCGGACTATGGCGAAAATGCGGCGCAAAGCCGGGCGGAAGATCGGCGGGAAGATCGGCATGCTCGGCCGTGGGGCTGGTCATCGTGGTGTCTCCTGGTCGGATCGGTGAGGCTGCGATTGCCCCACCACTATTTTTAATGTAGACCAGTCTATATAATTCTCGAGGGATAACAACCCCTCCAACGACCGAGGACTTCGTCACATGGCCGCTCAAGCCAAGCACCGGGACAAGATCATCCGCTCCGCCGCCGTGCTCTTTCGCCGGTATGGTTACGCCGCCAGCGGCACCAATGACATCGTCGCACTGAGCGGTGCGCCGAAAGGCTCGCTCTATCACTACTTCCCGCGAGGTAAGGAGCAGATCGCCGAGGAAGTCATCGCGTACGCCGGGGAACTGGTGCGTACGACGCTCGCGCAGCTATGCGCCGAGCATGAGTCGCCCGGGGCGATCGTGCGCGCTTATGGGGTGTTGATGGCCGGGTGGATGGCACAGTCCGATTACCGCGACGGCTGCCCGATCTCGACCATCCTGCTGGAAATCGCTCCCGAAGCCGAGGGCGTCGCAGCGGCCGGCAACGCGGCGTTCGCCGCCTGGGAGGCTGTGCTTGCCGACGCCTTCGCCGCGCATGGAATTCCGCGGGCGCGCGCCACCGAACTCGCCGGCCTGGTGATCTGCGGCTGGCAAGGGGCGCTGACGCTCGCCAAGGTGGCCAAGAGCGGGCAACCGATCCGGCGGGCGGTGGATGAACTGGCGCGGCAGCTCGATGCCGAGCCGCTGAACATCGTCCAGGACCAGCTTGGCTGACTGAGTGCGCACGTTCATAGGTGGCCCTCGCCAAGGATGCGATCCAGAATTTCAACATTGCGAACGTGAGGGCCTCCAACGTGACCCTCAATGACAAGGTCGGGGCGTGCTTCCAGGCCATCGTCGCGCAAGGGCCGGTGGCGTCAGGATCCCGTCCCCCTCTCTCAGAACAAAGCACTGCTCATCAAGGCCTTGGCCACCAGTTCGACCTGGTCCGCCCCTTGCGCGTAGACCGAGACCTCGGTCACCACCTGGCGGCGCCCTCGCCTCACCACGTTGGCGACGGCGCGCAGGTTCGCCGCGCGGGCCGCTTCGAGATACTGGATGTTCAGCGAACTGGTGGCGCCCCCGCGCAGGTTATCGGCATCGGCGCCCGAAGCCGCCGCCGCCGCGCCCGCGACGTCGATCAGGGTGGCGATCACGCCGCCGTGCACGATCTCGCCAACCGTCACGTTGGCCGCGCTGAAGGGCAGCAGCAACTCCACCTGGTCCACGGCCAGCACATCCAGCGCAATGCCCAAGGCACGCGCCACGGGCGAGCCCATCAGCACCTGCTCCACGGTGTGGCGGATGCGCGGATCGATAGGCGGCGAGGCGGCGGTGCTTGCAGCGCTGGACAAGGCGGGGATCAGGGACAGCATGGGGGGCTCCTCAGGGTGATCGGTAGTTCAGGCTCGCTCCAGCTTATGCGCACCGGCGGAGCGGCTCAATAACCTTGCAGGTAATCGGCTGGCAGCCAAGACCGGCCCATCCACCCGTTTATAATGGGCGCCCATCCGTCCCGCCACCCAGCCGCATGCCGTCAAACCCGCAAGACCCCAGCCAATCCGCCCAGCAATCCAGTGGGCAGCCGGAGTCACAGCCAGGCCAACCCCGCGGCGACGAAAGCCTGTTCGACCGCCCGGACAGCCCGTGCATCGGCATCTGCTCGACCTTGTTCGATGAGATTTGCCAGGGTTGCGGCCGCAGCGCGATGGAAGTCAGCAACTGGGTCTTCATGGACGATGCGGAAAAGCAGGTGGTGTGGGAGCGCATCACGCGCGAGGGCAAGGGCAAGCGCTTCCGCCAGGGCTGATTCTCCCTTCCCTCGGTGGTCGAGCGTGGGCTCAACCGCCTGCCAGCCGCCGCTCCATATCTTCGACCTCGTGCCGTTCCAGCCGCTGGCGCGCCAGGTTGCGCCAGTTCTCGGCCAATGCCGGCAGTGCCGCCATGGCAGCCAGGGCGACCCTATCCAGCCGATCCACATAGAGCACGTGCAGCAGCCGCTGCAGGCTCCAGCCGGGATTGGGCCGTTCTACCAGCAGGAGGCGGTCGCCCGGCGTCAGCTCCCCCTCTTCCAGCACCCGGTAATACCAGCCCGTGCGCAGGCTCTGCTGGACGGCGCGCGCCATGCCGGCGTGCCCGAAGCGATGGTTCAGCTTCCAGCAGGGCTGGCGAGCCTGCGATACCTCGACCAACGCCCCGCCGAGGCGAAAGCGATCGCCAATGCAGACGTCGGCCTCGGTCAGGCCGGCGGTGCTCACGTTCTCGCCAAACGCACCGGGCCGCGCCAGCACCTCGGCAGCCTGCGCGGATAGCGCCGACAGTTCCTGGCGCCAGGCGGGATAGTGATCGAACGCGTAGTGGTGGATAGCTTTTTCCGGGCCGCCATGGTGCTTGGGGTCTCCCTGCCCATCTCCGGCCAATCCCAGCACGGTGACGCGCACAGCCGCGTCAACCGCATGCTTGTCGATGCCGCTGGGTACGCCCTTGGGCCCAAACGGGCGCACAGTGCCGAGCAGCACGCAATCGATGGCAATGTCCACCTCGGTCATCGCCTGCCGGCCGGTTGCAGCACCAGCGTATCGAAGGCCTCATTGCCCGGCGCGCGGCGGCCCGGCGCCATGGTGATGTACTGCACCGCGGCCCACTTGTCGGTCCAGTCGCGGTAGTGGGTCGACATCACGTTGCCCGACTGCCCGGTCGAATCCATGAAGCGCGACTCGGCCAGGTCGGACAGGTCGTAGATGGCACGCAGGCTGGCCGCGTGCACGCTCTCGAACGGCGCCGCCTCGTCGCGCAGATTGTGGCGTCCCACGTTGACCGTATAGGTGTCGCCGCCACTGGGTACCTTGACGTTGAACAAACCCGCCAGGTAAGGCTGCTTGCCGAACGGC
Source organism: Cupriavidus sp. CuC1 (assembly GCF_044627735.1). Lineage (NCBI taxonomy): Bacteria > Pseudomonadati > Pseudomonadota > Betaproteobacteria > Burkholderiales > Burkholderiaceae > Cupriavidus > Cupriavidus sp. CuC1. Next base: position 99,927 of record NZ_JBIUHC010000012.1, read on the forward strand.
TTGTGCTCGGACCGGGCTGCATGCGCCTTGCCCCAGCGCCAGCGCTCGGGCTTGCCGCCGTAGCGGCGGTCCAGGTCGGCAATGGCCAGGCGCCAGGCGCTGGCGATGGCGTCGTCGCAGCTCTCCTGGGTGGGCGTCTTGCTGTCGTCGCACCAGAACGCGCCCTGCCCCCGCGGATTTCGCAACACGTTGAGCATGGGCTGTTGCACGTTACGCTGCTCCCACAGGCGGTTGAACAGCGTATCTCCCACCTTGTCCTCGAACAACACGCGCGACAGCTCGCGCAGCCATGCGGTTGCCACCAGCGGCTCGGACAGCCCGGCCTGCATATCGCCGTCCCATTTGCGCAGCGACTCGATCAGCGCGCGCTCGCGCTGCGGCAGCGCCGGATTGCTGGCGAAGGGAGATGCCAGCAGCAGCGGCAAGGCGTCGCGCACGGCCAGCGAGAGCGTGTCTTTCTGGATCGCGCCAAAGCTGTCCATGGTGTGCCGCTCGGTGGCGTCGATCAGCGTGCGGATGCGCTGGTAGCGATACGCCACGGTCCATTCGCTGGTCAGGAAGTACGGGTAGTCGTCCTCGACGATCTTCTGGTTGGCGGTGGCGATCACGCCCTCGGGCGGATTGAAGCTGCGCGGCAACTGCTCGAACGGGATGAAGCCGGTCCAGTCGTAGCGCGCATCCCAGCCGGGGGCCGGCGCCAACCCCTTCAGGTCATTGTCGGCGCGGCGCAGCGGCACACGGCCGGGCGCGATAAAGCCGATGTTGCCATCGACGTCGGCGTAGACGATGTTCTGCTGCGGCGAATGGAAATCGCGCAGCGCTGCCAGGAAGCTGGCCCAGTCGGTGGCGCGGTTCAGCGCCAGCCCGGCCTGCACGGTCCGGTCGTCGGCACGCAGCGCAGTCCACTGGAAGGCCACCACGTACTGCGCCCCGAGCGGGGCCGCGGCGGTCGCCACCGGCTCGGCCGCATCGGAGATCACCGGGCCGTGGCGCGTCTCGCGCACGCTCAGCTTCACGTCGGGCGCCCCCTTGACGTGGATGGTCTCGGTGCGCGTGATGAAGTCTGCCCAGCCGTCCGGAGTCTGGTAGCGCTGCGTGCTGCCAGGCTGCAAGCGCTCGATATAGAGATCTTGCACGTCCGGCGCGGTATTGGTGAAACCCCACGCGATGCGCTGGTTGTGCCCTAGCACCACCGCCGGCATGCCGGGCAGCGTGGCGCCCGTGACATCCAGTCCGGGAGCCTGCAGCTGGGCGAAGTACCACAGCGCCGGCGCCTGCAGCCCGAGGTGCGGATCATTGGCCAGCAGCGGCTTGCCCGAACGGGTATGGGCACCCGACACCACCCAGTTGTTCGAGCCCATGCCCTCCACGTAACCCGCCGGCGCCCGCTGCTCGACGCGCGCCATGGCCGTGGCCAGCGGCGCCAGGTGCCGATAGAGATTGCCGTAGTCCATGGTGCGCAGCGGCCGATCGCCGGGGTAAGGCGCCAGCAGCTCATTGATGCGCGCCACCGGCAGCACCTGCGCCAGCCGCATGCGCAGCGTCTCCTGGGTCCAGTTGCCGCCCAGGTCCCACGCCATCATGGTCTGCCAGGCCAGCGTATCGGCCGGCTCCCAGTGCTCGGGCCGGGTGCGCAGGATCAGGAACTCCGGCGGCAACGGTCCCTTGTGGCCATCGATATAGGCATTCACGCCATCGGCATAGGCCTGCAGCACGGCCCGGGTCTCGGCAGAGGATTGGCTCAGGATGGCCTCGGCATTGCGCCGCACGCCCAGGGTACGCAGGAAGCGGTCGGTATCCAGCGCGCTCGGCCCCAGGATTTCCGCCAGGCGGCCGGACACGATGCGCTTGCTCATCTGCAACTGCCACAGCCTATCCTGCGCGTGGACGAAGCCGAGCGCAAAGTAGGCATCCTGCGCATTGGCCGCCTTGATATGCGGCACGGCATGGCGGTCCCGAACGATCGATACGCCATCGCGCAGGCCGGTCAGCTTCAGCGTGCCCGCGGTCTGCGGCTGCGATGCCTGGCGATACCAGACATAAGCGCCAAACGCGCCGACCAGCAGCAGCACCGCCAGCGTCAATACCAGCCAGGTCAGCCGTTTCAACCAACGCATCGATCCCTCTCCCCGCGTGGCGTGGCGTGCCGCGCCCGCGTTCTTATTTATGTTTTTGGTCCCGTGTATCTTGCCCGTCCGCTAGCCCGCAGCCCGCTTGCAGGCCAATGGAACTCCGGCATTATCGCCGAATCATGAATCCGGCCAACGTGAAATCGGCCAACGATTCAGTCAACCAGCCGGCCAAGTAGCCGGCCACCGAAGCGGCCCATGAAAAATGCCCGGACCAGCCGGGCATCGTTCCTCGCGCGAAGGCGGGGGCGCACGGGTCAGCGCCCGCCTTCGCCAGCCGCCGGCCTCAGGCAGCCGGCTTCTTCATTTGCAGCGACTTGTACTCGAGGAATTCCTCGAGCCCGTACTTGCCGGCCTCGCGCCCGTTGCCGGACTGCTTGTAGCCGCCAAACGGCGCCTGCATGTTGAACGGGCCGCCGTTGATGTCGACCTGGCCGGTGCGGATACGGCGCGCCACGCGGATGGCGCGCGCCTCGTCGACCGACCACACGCCGCCGCCCAGCCCGTAGATGCTGTCGTTGGCGATGCGCACGGCATCTTCCTCGGTGTCGTAGCAGATGATCGACAGCACCGGGCCGAAGATCTCCTCCTGCGCCACCGTGGCCTTGGGATCGACATTGCCCAGCACCGTCGGCTTGACGAAGAAGCCCTTGTCCAGGCCTTCCGGCGCCTCCGGGCCGCCGGCTACCAGTTCCGCGCCCTCGTTGATGCCGCGCTGGATATAGCCGGTCACGCGGTCCTTCTGCGCGGCCGAGATCAGCGGGCCGAGCCGGCTGGTTTCCAGCAACGGGTCGCCCACGGTATAGCCTTCGACCACCTTCTTGGCGATCGCCTTGACCTCGTCGTAGCGTGCGCGCGGCACCAGCATGCGGGTGTGCGCCGAGCAGGTCTGCCCGGAGTTGAGGAAGCAGGCGCCAACGGTACCCTTGACCGCGGCAGCCAGGTCCGCGTCATCCAGGATCACCGAGGCGGACTTGCCGCCCAGCTCCAGCGCGACGCGCTTGACGCTCTGCGCGCCCAGCTCGGACACGCGCTTGCCGGCGCGCGTGGAACCCGTGAACGACACCATGTCCACTTCCGGGTGGCTGGCCAGTACCTCGCCCACCACCGGGCCATAGCCGGTGACCAGGTTGAACACGCCCGGCGGCAGCCCGGCGGCTTCGATCACTTCAGCCAGCACGAAGGCATTGAGCGGCGCCACTTCCGACGGCTTGAGCACCACGGTGCAGCCCGCGGCCAGCGCCGGCGCCACTTTCAGCGTGATCTGGTTGAGCGGGTAGTTCCACGGCGTAATGGCCGCGACCACACCGACCGGCTCGCGAACCACCAGCGAATTGCCCACTTCTTCCTCGAACGCAAAGGTATCGAGCAGCTTGGCGGCCTGCGCCCAGTTGTAGACCGGGCCGCCCACCTGGATGGCGCGCGCCAGCTTGATCGGCATGCCGACTTCGCCGGCGATCAGCTGCGCCAGTTCTTCGCTGCGCTCCTTGAGGCCCTCCGCAATCTTGCGGATATAGCCCGCGCGCACGCTGGGCGGCGTGGCCGACCAGCTGTCGAAGGCGGCCCGCGCTGCCTGGATGGCATCCTCGGCGTCGCGCGCGTGGCCTTCGGGGATGCGGCCCATGACGGCTTCGGTCGTGGAGTGGATGACGTTGATCAGGCCGGTACCGTGCGGGGCAATCCACTTACCGTTGATAAAGAGTTTGTCTCGTTGTTGCATGGCCACAGTTTTCAGTTGGGTGAATAGGCGGGTGCAAATTTTGTTACTTTTATGGTGCACCACATTGTAGTGCGCTTTGGCGACTCGTTTTTTTGCAGCGCGCCAGCGTCCCAAACAACGTGGCGATAATCGGCCGGCGAGCCGCATGACGCCAAGTGCGGCCCACCGCACGGCGCTGCCCGGCCTATCACAATGGAGCGAGACATGACCGACCCGGTTTTTCATAAGACCGAGCAAGGCCATGACGAAATCCGCACGCGCGCACGCAAGCTGGACCATAAGTTGCGCGCCTTGCTGCTGATCGTCAATGGAGAGCGCCGCCGCAGCGAGTTGCTGGCCCAGACCGGCGGCATGGGCGTCGGGCCTGAGGCCATCGACGCCCTGCTGGCTGCCGGGCTGATCCGCGCGGAGGATGCGCAGCAGCCAGCGCCAACGGTTACCAGCCCGCCAAACCCGCCCGCAAGCATGGCTGACCATGGCGATGCCAAGGCCGACAGCCTGTTCTCCATGTACGGCATGCGTGGTGCCAATGTGCAGTTACGGGACGACGCCTTGCTGGCGCAAGCCTCCCTGCAAGCCACCGGCGGTGCTTACCAGCAGCTTTATCACTTCTATACGGACGTCATCGGCCATCACCTGGGCCTGCGCGGCTACCTGCTCCAGGTCCAGGTGGAAAAGGCCGGCAGTCCGGCGGAACTGGCGGCATTGCGCGATCCGCTATACAGCGCCCTGCACAAGGCCAAAGGCGAGATCACTGCCGGCGCCATCATCGACCAGCTCGACAGGATGGTGCGCGACAACGGGCAAGCATCGGCCTGAGCGGATGCGGCCACAAAAACAAGAAGGGCCGCGCTTGGCGGCCCTTCAGCTTGCTGACAAAGGTCGATCTACGATGTCGCGCTCCCCTCTCCCGCACGCGGGAGAGGGGCTGGGGGAGAGGGCGGGAGTCCCTACGAAGTGGACGTCCTCACGCTATGCGAGCGCCCTCCCTCTCCCCCGACCCCTCTCCCACAAGTGGGAGAGGGGAGCAAACCGGATGGTTCGCAACTTTGTCAGCAGTCCCAAGAGCAGCGCTTGGCGGCCCTTCTTGTTTGCCCGAGGCTTTTTTTTACTGCTTAGTCGTCGATGCCTTGCGATTCCAGGTACTCGTCGTACGTACCCAGGTAGTCGGTCAGCGTGCCGTCGTTGCGCACTTCGATCACGCGCGTGGCCAGGCCACTGACGAAGATCCGGTCGTGCGAGACGAAGATCAGCGTGCCGGCGTATTTGTCGAGCGCGATCTGCAGCGATTCGATGGATTCCATGTCCATGTGGTTGGTCGGCTCGTCAAGCGCCATCACATTGTGCCGGCCCAGCATCAGCTTGCCCCAGATCATGCGGCCCTTTTCGCCGCCGGACAGCACCTTGACGGACTTCTTGATGTCGTCGGCGGAGAACAGCAGGCGGCCCATCGTGCCGCGCAGCGACTGGTCGTCGTCGCCGGCCTGGGTCCACTGGCTCATCCAGTCGATCAGGTCCCGGTCGACCGGGAATTCCTCGAAGGTGTCCTGCGGCATATAGCCGACATTGGCGTTCTCGGCCCACTTGATGGTGCCGCGATCGACTTCCACGCCGCCCTTGACGGTGCTGCCCAGCAGGCTGCGCAGCAAGGTGGTCTTGCCGGCGCCGTTCTCGCCGATGATGGCCACGCGCTCGCCGGCCTGGATCGCGATCGACAGGTTGTTGATGACCTTGCGATCGTAGGTCTTGGTCACGCCCTCGGCTTCCACGGCCAGGTTGTGCAGCTTCTTGTCGAACTCGAAGCGGATGAACGGATTCTGGCGCGACGACGGCTTGATGTCCTCGACCTTGATCTTGTCGATCTGCTTCAGGCGCGACGTGGCCTGGCGGGCCTTGGACTTGTTGGCCGAGAAGCGGCGCACGAAGTCCTGCAGCTCGCCGATGCGCTCCTTGGCGCGCGTATTGGCCGCCACCTGGCGCTCGCGAGCCTGCATGGAGGCTTCCATGTAGTCGTCGTAGTTGCCCGGGTAGACCTTGAGCGTGCCGTAGTCCATGTCGGCCATGTGCGTGCACACGGAGTTCAGGAAGTGGCGATCGTGGGAAATGATGATCATGGTGGAATTGCGCTCGTTGAGCACGTGTTCCAGCCAGCGGATCGTATTGATGTCGAGGTTATTGGTCGGCTCGTCGAGCAGCAGCACGTCCGGGTTCGAGAACAGGGCCTGCGCCAGCAGCACGCGCAGCTTCCAGCCCGGCGCCACGTTGCTCATGGTGCCCTGGTGCTGGTCGGTGGGAATGCCCACGCCCAGCAGCAGCTCGCCGGCGCGCGCTTCGGCCGTGTAACCGTCGTACTCGGCATACTTGGCCTCCAGCTCGGCGGCCTTCATGTAGTCTTCGTCGGTGGCTTCCGGGTTGGCGTAGATCGCATCGCGCTCGGCGGCGGCGGCCCACAGCTCGGTATGGCCCATCATGACCACGTCCAGCACGCGCATGTCTTCATAGGCGAACTGGTCCTGGCGCAACTTGCCCAGGCGCACGCCCGGCTCCAGCATGACGGTGCCGGCGGATTGCTCGAGATCCCCGCCGAGGATCTTCATGAAGGTGGACTTGCCGCAGCCGTTCGCGCCGATCAAGCCGTAGCGGTTGCCCTCGCCGAACTTGACCGAGATATTCTCGAACAACGGCTTGGGGCCGAACTGCATGGTGATGTTTGCGGTAGAAAGCACGTCTGGGACCTTGTATGGATGATGAGGCGCGGGACTTGCCGCGCTTGCCTCGGGCTGCCGCCTGCCAAGGGCTGTGCAAAATGCGATTCGCTTGGCTTCTTTGGCAACGGGGGCGGCATAAAGCCAGGCATGGTGACCTGGCGGCGCGTTGGCGCGGGACCCGGGCAGGGAAATCGGGAAACAACCCAAAATTTTACCACTGGCGGGCAAAGGAACGAAGCGATAAGCCTCAGATGTGGGCGCAAGCCGCCGCTTTCAACACCGGGTAGCCCGACAGCGACAGGGAAAACCCATCCGCACGTGCGCTCAACTGCGCCTGCCCGCCCACCGGCAGGGTCAGCTTGCGCGGGCAATGACCGAACGGCAGGCCGGTGAGGACCGGCACCGACAGGCGCGCCTGCATGTACGCCACCACTGCAGGCAGGTCATAGCCGTTGTCGTAGTCGGTCACGCGGTAATTGGAAAAGTCGCCCAGCAGGATCGCGCGCTGCGCGCCAAGCACGCCGGCCTGGTCCAGCTGCAGCAGCATGCGCTCGACCCGGTACGGCGGCTCGTTGACGTCTTCCAGGAACAGGATGCCGCCCTCTACGGCCGGCATGAATGGCGTGCCCAGCAAGCTGCACAGCATCGCCATGTTGCCGCCCCACAGCGTGCCCGACAACGAGCCGGTAAAAGGCTGGCCGCCGGCCTGCGGCGCATCCACGTCGATGGTGTACGCCGGATCGCGCAGCACGCCGTTGAAGTGCTGCCACATGAAGGGATCGACCACGTCCGCGCCAAAATCCGCCAGCAGCATCGGGCCGGCAAAGGTGACGCCGCCGGTGGCCGCCAGGTACGCTAGCTGGAAGGCCGTGAAATCGCTATGGCCGACAATCGGCGTCTGGCTGGCGCGCGCCTGCTCGGCGATGCGGGCGAAGTCCACCTGCTCCAGCAGCCGCGCAATGCCGTAACCGCCGCGCACCGCCAGCGTCAGCTCGTGCGCCGCGCCGGTGCCGATGGCGTGCAGGTCGGCCAGCCGCTCCGCATCGCTGCCGCCAAAGCGCAAATAGCGGCGCGCCAGCACATCCGGGTTGCCGACATGAAAGCCCTGCCCCTTGAGCCAGGCGCAGCCGCGCGCGGCGATGGCGACGTCATGCGGATAGCCGGAAGACGCGATCAGGCGGACCTCGGTGGCTGGCGTGGGCGTGGTCGTGGGCTGGCTCATGCGTCGGAGTTCTGGCTTGGGTCGGTGTCGATGGAGGCTGCGGGTGCGGCAGCATCGCAATGGGCGCAGGCAGGCGCATCGCTTGCCCCCGCAGTCTGGGCGGCTTCTTGCGCCGCTGCTTTCTGTGCGGCCTTCTGGGCCCGGCGCCTGCCGCCAAAGAAATCCTTCAGCATGCGCGAGCACTCGTCGGCCATCACGCCGTCGGCTATGGTGGTCTGGTGATTGAGCTGCGCCTGCTCGAACAGGTTGAGCACGCTGCCCGCGGCGCCGGTCTTGGGGTCGGTGGCGCCAAACACCACGTGACGAATCCGCGCGTGCAGGATCGCGCCGCTGCACATCACGCAAGGTTCCAGCGTCACATAGAGCTCGCACTCCGGCATGCGGTAGTTGCCGATCACGCGGGCAGCGGCGCGCAGCGCCTGCATTTCAGCATGAGCGGAAGGATCGACCGAGCGGATCGGCAGGTTGTGGCCGCGCGCGATGATGGTGTCGTTCCACACCACGACCGCGCCCACCGGGACTTCGCCGGCGGCTTCGGCCAGGCGCGCTTCGTCAAGCGCGGCCTGCATATAGCGGCGCTCGCGCTCCAGCGCAGGATCCATGGAAGGATCCGGGCTTTCCAGGCTTGCCTCGGGCGGGAGGGTCGGCGCGGTCATCGCGGCTGCATCATCCCGGCGGGTCAGTCCTGCGCCGGCAGGCTGAAGGCGGCGCTGACCTCGGCCCAGCAGTTCGGGGTCTCGAACAGCACCAGGCGGGTGAGCTGCAACTGGTGGCCAAAGCAATCCTTGAACACCGGGGCGAGCATGTCGAAGGCGATCTGCGCCAGGTTCTCCACGGTTGGGATGGCATCGAGCACCACCGTCTTGTGCCCGTCCATGGTCTGCAGGAAGTTCAGCAGCGCGGTATCGCCGCGGTAGATCAGGAAGGCGTGGTCCCACTTGGACACCAGGTGTTCCGTGGCCAGCGCCTTGATGTCGCTGAAGTCCAGGATCATGCCCTCGTCCGAGGCGCCGGCGCGATGCAGCACCTCGCCCGACAGCGTCAGGTCCAGGCGATAGCGATGGCCATGGATGTTGCGGCACTGGCCGCCATGGTTGGGGATGCGGTGGCCGGAGTCGAACTCCAGCCGGCGGGTAATGGAAACTTGCTTGTTCATGTGGACCAGTGGGTGCCGAGGTGTGCCGGTGCGTACCGGCGCGATTTGCACGATTTGCGCGATTTGCCTACCGGATGCCGAGCAGCTTGTGGGTCTGCAGCGAGAGGCGCCAGAGCGGACGGCGCTGGCAGAACTCCACCGCCAGCGCGGTATTTTGCCGTGCCAGCGGGCCATCCATGGCCTGCACCAGGAAATAGCGGAATTCAAGGCGCTCGTATGCGGCGAAATCCTGCCCATCCTGCGGGATCACCACCTTGAGCTCGTCGCCGCGCGTGACCACCAGCTCGGCGCCCATCTTGGGGCTCACGCAAACCCAGTCGATGCCGTCCGGCACCGGCAACGTGCCATTGGTTTCGATGGCGATCTCGAAGCCGCGCGCATGCAGCGCGTCGATCAGGGGCGCATCCAGCTGCAGCAGCGGCTCGCCGCCCGTGCAGACCACCAGCGGGCGCCCGGCGGCGCTGCTCTCCACGCCTTGCGGCCACTGGGCCGCCACCTTGTCGGCGAGCGCCTCGGCGCTGCGGTACTTGCCGCCCTCGGTGCCGTCGGTGCCAACGAAGTCGGTGTCGCAGAACTGGCAGACCGCGCCGGCACGGTCTTCCTCGCGCCCGCTCCAGAGATTGCATCCGGAGAAGCGGCAGAACACGGCTGCGCGGCCCGCGTTGGCGCCTTCGCCCTGCAGTGTGTAGAAGATTTCCTTGACGGCGTAAGTCATGCTGGCTGGTAAAGCTGTAGTAGCTCTTGTAGGTGGTGCTGTGGGTGGTGTGGTGATGCACTCATCATGCGGCACGACATGCCGGCCTGGCGGTGTGGCGGCCAGCGCAGACAGGCCTCGACCGGCCGGTACACGGCGCGCGGCGAATGCCGGGCGGGCAACTGGCGACGAGTGGCGACTTTAATGGCCGCGACTTAATGGCCCAAAAACAGCGCAAAAAACTGCGGCTAGCTCGCTATTTTCGCACAGGAGCGCAATCCGCTCCAGCCACCTCCTTGATTTCCCCTATTGCCAAGGCCCAGCTTAGCCGCTGGCCTGGGCTGGCACCGGCCTAAACCTGCGCCCAGGCCGCCTCGCGCAGCTTCCCCCCGACAAAATCCAGGAAGCTCGCGATGCGCGCTGAAAGCTGGGTGTTGAGGTAGTAGACCGCGTTGATCGACTGCCGTTCGTCGATGGTGTGCCCCATCAGCACCTGCACCAGGTCGCCACGGCGCCGGTCCGCATCGGTCATGAAGTCCGACAAGCAGACCAGGCCCTCGCCCGCCAGCGCCAGTTGGCGCAGGGTTTCGCCGCTCGATGCCGACAGATGCGGCGCGATCTGCACCTCTTCGCCCACGGCGCCGCGCAAGGGCCAGCGATTGAGCGATTCGGGCTGGGTGAAGCCGATCAGGCTGTGGCTGGCAAGGTCTGCCACGCTTTCCGGGCGGCCCCGCGCCTTGAGATAGGCGGGGCTGGCCAGCACGCGCACGCGGCTGCTGGCCAGCGGGCGGGCATGCAGCGTGGAGTCCCGCAGCGTGCCGATGCGGATTGCCACGTCGGTGCGATGCTCCAGCAGGTCGATGATCTGATCGTTGGTATTGAGCTCCAGTTCGATTTCCGGATACGCCCGGCGGAATTCCCCGATCAGCGGCACGATCACATGCAGCATGAAGGGCGACGCCGCATTCACCCGCAGCCGCCCCGCCGGCCGCTGGCGGCGCACGGCCATCTGCTCCTCCGCCAGTTCCACCGAGGCCAGGATGGCGCGCGCGTGGGCCAGCAAGGCGTCGCCCTCCTCGCTCAGCGCCAGCCGGCGCGTGGTCCGGTGCAGCAAGGTGGTGCCCACCTTGTCTTCCAGGCGGCTGAGCGCGCGGCTGATGCCGGAGACGGTCTGCCCCAGTTGCTCGGCCGCGGCTGTGATGGAGCCGCTGTCCACCACGGTGGCAAAGGCCTGCAGTTCTTCGAGTGTGATCTTCATTGTTGAATATTAAGCAAACACTCGTTGAAAATCACCCTGCATTCTGCAATAAAGCCTGGCTGACGACTTGAGCGCCCCGCCGGCGCGAATGGCCAGGCACCCGAACCGTTCTTGAATATTTATCAAGTATCTTATCCAGATACCCCACTTAATCAGCAAGAAAGACAGCGGCAAACTGCGCCCATTCCATTACCGGACGCATCTGGAGCCCACCATGCCCATTGCCCTGTTCGCGCTGACCATCAGCGCGTTTGCCATCGGGACCACCGAATTCGTCATCGTCGGCCTGATCCCCACCATCGCCGCCGATCTCCACATCACGCTGCCCTCGGCCGGCCTGCTGGTCAGCCTCTATGCGCTCGGCGTGGCCATCGGCGCCCCCGTGCTGACCGCCCTCACCGGCCGCCTGCCGCGCAAGGCGCTGCTGCTGTCGCTGATGGCCCTGTTCACGCTGGGCAACCTGCTGGCCTGGAAGGCGCCGGGCTATGAATCGCTGATCCTGGCACGCATCCTGACCGGCCTGGCTCACGGCGTGTTCTTCTCGATCGGCTCCACCATCGCCACCAGCCTGGTGCCAAAGGAGAAGGCCGCCAGCGCCATCGCCATCATGTTCACCGGCCTGACCGTGGCGCTCGTCACCGGCGTGCCGCTGGGCACCTTTATCGGCCAGCATTTCGGCTGGCGCGAGACCTTCCTCGCGGTATCGGCGCTCGGCCTGGTCGCCTTTGTCGGCAGCCTGATGTTTGTCCCGGCCAATATCCGCCACGGCGCCCCGGCCTCGTTGCTGCAACAGGCCAAGGTGCTGGCCGAGCCGCGCCTGCTGCTGGTCTACGCCAAGACCGCGATCGGCTACGGCGGCTCGTTCATCCCCTTCACCTTCCTGGCCCCCATCCTGCAAGAGGTCTCGGGCTTCAGCGCCGGCGCGGTCGGGCTGGTCATGCTGGTGTACGGCGTATCGGTCGCCGCGGGCAACATCTGGGGCGGCCGCCTGGCCGATCGCCACGGCCCCATCGCCGCGCTCAAGATCGTGTTCCTGCTGCTTGCGATCGTCCTGTTCGCGCTGACTTTCACCGCCCCGCACCGTTGGCTGGTGGTCGCCACCGTGCTGGCCTGGGGCGCGGTCGCCTTCGGCAATGTGCCGGGCCTGCAGGTCTACGTGGTCAAGCAGGCGGAGCGCTATACGCCGGGTGCCGTCGATGTGGCATCGGGCCTGAATATCGCCGCCTTCAACCTGGGGATTGCCGGTGCGGCCTGGGCCGGCGGCCTGATCGTGACCCACATGGGCCTGATGCATACGCCGTGGATTGGCGCGCTGGTGGTGCTGGTGGCGCTGGGCCTGACCGCATGGAGCGGCCGCCTGGACAGGCTTGAAGCGCAACCCACGGCTGGTGGCAAGCTAGCCGCTGGCGGGGCCTGAGCCCTCATCGCTAGCCTCAGGGCGGCCGGGATCACGACTTTGCCCATACGGGCGGGAATCTCGCGGATATCAGTCTGTGCAGATCAGGATCAGTCCGGCCTCGCTGACAACCTTGTTGTCGGCAAAGCCCGCAAAAACGGCCAGGGTGATCGCCAGAACAATCAGGCCGCCCAGCAGGATGGGCATCGTGTACCTGTCGGCAAATCGCCCCACGATGGCGTTGCCGACCACGTTGGCGATGCCATAGACAACCAGCAAAGCGGGCACGGCGCCAGCCGAAAAGCCCGCCAGCTCCGTGAGCGCCCGCCCTCTCCCACAAGTGGGAGAGGGGAGCAACCCGGCGGTAGAGTAAAAGCATCAGTCGGTGTAGCCGTGATTTCCGCCCCCAGGCGGCAATCACCTGCCCGCGATGCGCAGCGAGCCGTCAAGGTTTTCATCTCCCGTTATGGGGCGCCTCGTCGGCAGGCCAAAAGAGCGGAAAAGAGGAGGCCATGTTTGAGTATCGCCTTAAGGCGATGCGAGTTTGGCCTCCGGCCGCTCTTTTGGACTGACGACGAGGAGTCTTTCGCCCCATCCGGGTCGCCTTCTTTGCCTACTTTCTTGGCGAGACAAGAAAGTAGGTCGCCTCCCCGCAGGGGAGGTGAAACTGCAGTTGTTTTTGACGTTAAGCAGTTGACTTTTCGAGCTTTTGACCTTTTGACGTTAAGCCGTTGAATTTGCAGTGAAGCAGCGCAGATGGTGAGCAAGTAAGCGCTCGAGGGCCAACGCCACATCCAACGGCCGCAAGCGGCCACCCTTCCGATCAGTGTTGATCAGGACAAGCCGAGATAGTCGCGCTTGCCGATCGGCACACCCTTGTGGCGCAGGATGTCGTAAGCGGTGGTCACGTGGAAATAGAAGTTCGGCAGCGCAAAGCCCAGCAGATAGGACTTGCCGTCGAACGTGACGGGCTCGGGGCGCAGCTTGATCTCAATGGTGCGCGCCTCGCTGCCCTCGAGCTGGGCGGGCTGGATGGTCTTCAGGAAGGCCACCGTCTTGGCGATGCGCTCCTGCAACTCCGGGAAGGTGGTTTCGGTGTCGGCAAACGACGGCATCTCGATGCCAGCCAGCCGCGCCGCGCAACTCTTTGCGCTGTCGCTGGCGCGCTGCACCTGCGCCGGCAGCGGGTCCATGTCCGCCACCAGGCGGGTCTGGATCAGGTCGGCGGGGTCCATGCCCTGCGCCTGCGCGAATGCGGCGCCTTTGTCCAGGATGGCCGACAAGCTGCCGAAGGCCCGGATAAAGGCCGGGATCGATACTTCATACATCGAGAGTGACATGGGGGTGTCCTTGGAGTGGTGATTGCCAGACGCGGCGTCCCGCCACCCCGCAAACTGGGCCTGGGCGGGATGCGCGACACGGCGAGGATAAACCTTCCGGCGGTTTCTCGCCGGCCGGCCGCTGGCGGCCTCGGACATGCACAGCCCCGCGAGCAGGATTGAAGTCGCCGGATACATCACCATGTGATATTTACAAATGCCTCGTGCACGCTTTACAAGGGCGGTGCGGATTTGTGGCCGTGGCGACCCTCCCCGCCGGAATCGCAAGCGCAGCCTGCCGGTGTTGCAAGACGCCTTCGGCGCAACCTGCAGCAAATGGCACGCTCTTTGCGGTGCAGGCGTTGGCGTGAAACAAATTAAGCGGCGCAACAGCAGCCGCATCGTCACCACGTAGCACGTAGGGGAGCGTTGCACATGCACACCAGCCTAGAACCGGTCCGACAGCGCCGGTCGTTCGATGTCGTCCTGATCGATACCAGTCCACTTGTCCAGCTAGCGTTAAGACAGATTCTCATCAGCATCCCCGGCATCGACCGGGTGGATTGCATGTATCCCGATGCACTGGCGAACTTCCACGCCCACGGCAGCCTCCTCGTGCCGACCGACCTGCTGGTGCTCGGCCTCAGCCACGACAGCGACGGCGGCCTTGGCCTGCTGATGGACGCATGCCGGTTCATCCGGCCGCGCGGCATGCTCATGCTCACGGAAGACACGCCGCTGGGCTGGGTGGACCAGGCGGCCGGCGACATCCCCTTCGCCTGGCTACCGAAGTCGGCATCGCTTGCCTGCCTCGACACAACCGTTCATCGCCTGCTCCAGGCAGGCGCGCAGCCGCCCGCAGCCATTGCGCCTCGCGTGCTGCCGATGCCCTTACACCGCGCGCCCCTGCCCCCACCCATGCTGCAGGCCCCGGCCGACAACCCGGAGCATGAAGAAGCGCGCCAGCTCGGGCTCACGCTGCGGCAATACCAGATCCTGGTGCAGCTGGCACAGGGCTATCCGTTCAAGACCATCGCGCGGGCGCTGCACCTTTCCGAATCCACGGTCAAGACGCATGCCCAGACCATCTATAAGCGCCTGGGCGCCACCAGCCGGAGCGGCGCGGTGTATGCCGCCCGCCAGCAAGGCGCTACCTTGCAAGTGCTTGAACGCGCGAGCGCCTGAACCAGCCATCTCAACCGCGCGCGCCCTCCCCGGCGTGCCGCCCGCTCACGATGCCGGCAATGCGTAGCCGCTGGCGCAGCGCCAGCAACGTTACCAGCGCCATGGCCATCGCCAGCGCGAGCAGGATGCCGCGAAAGTCGCGCCTGGAAGCCTCAGGCCGGCCCATGCCACTCGCGTACAAACCCCTCGGGCGCCGGCCGGCTGGCCGGGCGCACGGCTTCCTTGGGTGTACCGACATACAGGAAGCCAACCAGCGTTTCCTCGTCGCCAAGGCCTAGTGCCTGCCGGACGCCTTCGTCATAGCTGTTCAGGCCGGTCGCCCAGAAGCCGCCGTAACCCAGGATATGCAGGGCGTTAAGCATGTTCATGGTGGCCGCGGCCGTCGCCAGCAACTGCTCGATTTCTGGCACCTTGTGCCCGCGCTCGAGATGCACGCCCAGCGCGATCAGCATCGGCGCGGCCATGGCCTTGACCCGGAAGCGCTCGCCATCGCTTTGCGGGTCGCGAGCCTGCGCCGCCCGCACGAACACTTCGCCGAGCGCGGCGCGCGCCTCATCGCGGATCACGATAAAGCGCCACGGCTGGAGCTGGCCATGATCCGGCGCCCGCAAGGCCGCCTCGAACACCAGGTCCAGTTCCTTCGGCGATGGCGCGGGCGCGCCCAGCGGCCACGGCGACTGCCGCGACAGCAGAAATTCAAAGGCCATCTTCTGCGGGCCGGAAAGCGCCAGATCGATATCGGCCGACATGACATCCTCTCTATTGGGTTCTGGCACGCTCGGCGCGCCAGTCATTCCTGGACGCTCGCTTGCGCCTACAGGGTTTCCGCGCTGCGCACAAAATGCATGGCCTGCGGCTGCTCGACCAGCACGCACTGCTTGCCCGTGCGCGTCGGGCATAGCGGTCAGGAGCGCGTAGCCAAGGTCCTGATATTGCCGATCGATAGATTATAAATACGAATCATTGCTAATACGTGTGCTTTGTCGGGCGTGCGGCGTGTCGCCGAACCATGACCATGTATCCAAATTTCCCAATTTGGGTAAAATGGTCCATATGGACTATCAAGGAGATGGTTATGGCCCTACCCGTCACTACCGATCTGCTCGGCGAGTTGCCGCGTACACCGGCCTCCGAGGTCAAGAAGCATGGCTGGCGTGGCGTCATGCGGACAGTATCCCATCACGGCAAGGTGCTCATCACCAACCACAACGACCCCGAAGCCGTCATCCTTTCCACCCGCGAGTACACCGCCATGGTGGAGGCGGTTCGGGCCGCTCAGGCCAATGCCCCGGCCACGCTTGAGGCGCTGCGCAAACGTTTTGACGAGCGCCTTGCGTCTCTGGACGCCAACGACGCCGGCGACCGCTTGCGCGCCCTGGCCGGCCAACCCGCCCGGCTTGATGGAAAGGTGAAAGCCGGAACCGGATACTGATGGCGCGGCCGGTCCTCTACGTGCTGGCCGGCGTCAACGGCGCCGGCAAAAGCTCGATAGGCGGTTACCTCCTCGCTCGCGCCGGCCTTGCCTGGTTCAATCCCGACACCTTCGCACGTGAATTGCGGGCTGCCACGGGATGCGCGCAGGAGGACGCCAATGCCGCGGCCTGGCACGAAGGCGTGCGCCGCCTGGATCAGGCCGTCTCCGAGGAACGCACCTATGCGTTCGAAACAACCCTTGGGGGTAACTCGGTCCCGGCAAGAATCAGAGCCGCCACGCAGTCGCACGACGTGATCATCTGGTTCTGCGGGCTCGCCTCTGCCGATCAGCACGTCGCGCGTGTCAAGGCGCGTGTGACGATGGGCGGGCACGACATCCCCGAAGACAAGATACGTGAACGCTGCACGACCTCACCGGCCAACCTGATCGCGCTCATGCCCCACCTGGCGCATCTCCAGGTCTACGACAACAGCATCGACGCCGCGCCCGGCGACGCCGTGCCCGACCCCCTGCTGCTGCTGGAAATGTCCTACGGCAAGCTATCGTGGCCAACCTCGCCGCAGGACCTGAGGCGAACGCCCGAATGGGCCAAGCCCATCGTCGAAGCGGCGCTCGCACTTTGATCATCCTGGCTGGATCGCCTGCCCCGACTGCCCCGCCTGCCTCGACCATCGGCAGAGCCAGCGTTCGGTGGGCCTCATGATTTAAGATAACCCCTACCCCCTCCGGATGAGGCGCGCATCGCCTCGACGACGACATGAACGTCCCCTTCCCGATTCGCAAGGAGTGTCCGCCAGGCGCCTGCACATGCGGTCGCGAAGCGTTGCTGGACGACCCGCAATCCGACATGCGGATCCTCAGGCTCACCCAGGAAGAGGAAAAGCGGCTGATCGCCCGCCTTGAAAGCCTGTCGAGCCTGTCCGACCTGAAGGACATGGAAAGGCGCATGCATGCGCAACTGGGCATCGTGCTGACGATCACGCCCAGCATCCACGAAGTGCGCACCGTGCGCGGCATCAGCATCCAGGTGGAGGAGCAAGCCGGGCTGTGCCGCAAGACCAAGCAGGCGATTCCCGCGGCTATCCGCCGTTGCCTGGAGACAAACCCGGATATCGCGTACGCGATCCTGAACTCGCACGACTTGCTGGACGGCGCCTAGGGCTTCTCCCCACCTATCATTCCGCCACGATCTTCCTGTCGCTGGCGATGCGCTTCCACTGCACAAGATCCTGCCGCATGCGCGCGCCGAATTCGGATGGACTCATTGCCTTGGGCGCTGAGCCGTCCGGTTCGAGCACGACACGCACATCCTGCGACGCGGCGATCTCGTTGATCTCCCGGTTCAGCCTCTGGACCAGCGGCGCGGGCGTGCCGGCCGGTGCAAGGACACCAACCCAGATCTCGATCCCGTAGCCTGGCACCGATGCCGCCAGCGGCGGCAAGTCGGGAAAGGCCGCATTCGGCCGCTGCGAGGTCACCGCCAGCGCCCGTACCTTGCCGGACTTCAGCTGGGTCACGAGCGAGCTGTAGTTGGACATCATGACATCGATCTGCCCCGCCGCCAGGTCGATCAGCGCGTTGGAAGCCCCCTTGTACGGGACATGCATCATCTGGACTTTCGAGATGTCGCACAGCAACTCCGTGGCCAGTTGCGCCAGCGAACCTATCCCCGCCGAGCCATAGGTCAGCGCACCCGGTTTCGCGCGCGCCGCCGCGATCAGCTCGGCCGGCGACCTGATCTGGGTCGAGGACGAGACCGCCAGCAACAACGGCCCCTCGGCGACCATGGACACCGGCGTGAACGCGGCAAGCGGATCATAGGGCGAGCGAGGCTGGGTGGCGGCAGCGGTCAGGAAGGTCGACGACGTCAGAAGCAGCACCGACCCGTCCCGTGGCGCCTTGGCCACCGAGTCGGCACCAACGACGCCTGCGGCCCCGGGCTTGTTTTCCACGATGACCGTAGTCCCCAGGCGCTTTGCCAGCCCTGGAGCGATCGCACGCGCGATCACGTCGTTGCTCGCCCCCGCCGAAAACGGCACGACAATTCTCATCAAAGGCGGCAATTTGGCCTCGGTCTGTGCCGCCACCGTGGTGACCGCGGACATCGCGGCAAATAACAGCGCAATGCGGGCTAACGTATTTCTCATTCGGCGCACCTATCTCAGTGGGTAGAGCAGCATGGATGTCGGGAGCCGGACGCCGGGTGCCAGCCCCGGGTCCCATGGAATCCGCCAATATCCGGCCTAGGCACAATACTGTTAACAAATTCGAATTTGTGTTAACTTTCAAGCCTCTGCAACAACAAGAAGAGCTTGAAGGATGGCAAGAACGGAGGCAACGCTGCCCGGCGGTGCGAGGCTCGCGGACCATCTGGCGGTGGGGTATTTGGCGCTGAACTGCTCCCTGGGGCAGGTCAAGGAGGCGCTCGTGAAGTGCGGTGTGCAGACGCGTCTGCGCCGGGATATGCCACGGGAAGTGCTGGTGTATTTCGTGATGGCGATGTGCCTGTATCCGCGCGTGGCCTATGAGGAAGTGTTTCGGCTGGTGATCGAGGGGCTGCGGCGCATCTACGGCGATCAGGTGCGCGATGCGCAGGTCAGCAAGGCGGCGATCTCGCAGGGGCGGACACGGCTGGGCTGGCAGGTGATGCGCGAGCTGTTCGCCAGG
Source organism: Cupriavidus sp. CuC1 (assembly GCF_044627735.1). NCBI lineage: Bacteria > Pseudomonadati > Pseudomonadota > Betaproteobacteria > Burkholderiales > Burkholderiaceae > Cupriavidus > Cupriavidus sp. CuC1. Next base: position 118,816 of record NZ_JBIUHC010000012.1, read on the forward strand.
CAGGCAGCGCAACGCCCACGAACTGCAGGCGGCGACTATGCGGGCTATCGGGTCATGAGCGTGGATGGCTCGACGCT